>JBEGML010000189.1:0-3792 GCA_041183145.1 Bacteroidota bacterium
TGGAGTGCCCGGCGCCTTCGTCAGCATTGTTGGCGGCAATATTCTGAACCTTGTGGCACGACAGAAGTCAATGATTGGTGCCGCGGAAATTCTTAATGAAGTTAACCGGCAGTTTAACCTTACCATTCGCCAGACTTTTGAGGAGTCTGCTGTTAAAGACGGGATGGATCTTGCACTATGCGTGCTTGACTTAAACAATATGGTACTCGATTTCTGTGGTGCCTACAATCCTCTTTATCTGATTCGTGATGCTGAATTGCACACTTTCAAAGGCAACAAATTTCCTGTTGGCGCTTTCATCGGAGATGAGGTCAAGACATTTGAAAGTCAAAAAATATCTCTACAAAAGGGGGATATGATCTATCTTTTTTCTGATGGCTTTGCCGATCAGTTTGGTGGAGAGCACAATAAAAAATTGATGCCCTGCCGATTAAGGCAGGTGCTTCTCGCTAATGCCTCTCAGCCTGCCAGGTCTCAACTATTTGCACTGGAAAGTTTCTACGACAGCTGGAAAGGACACAATGAACAGGTTGATGACATACTCGTAATGGGTTTACGCATTTAAAACAAAAACATCATGACAAAACTTCTTCAGGGAAAAACAGCCCTAATCACAGGTGCATCACGTGGAATCGGAAAGGGAATTGCCCAAATTTTCGCCAGGCATGGTGCAGATATTGCATTTACCTTCCTCAGTTCCGTGGAAAAGGGTCAAGAGTTGGAAAGTGAGCTTTCTGCATACGGAACACGAATAAAAGGTTACAGATCTGATGCCGCAGATTACAAGGCCGCAGAAGACCTTGTCAATGCAGTGGTAAATGATTTCGGTCGGCTCGATGTTGTGGTTAACAATGCCGGTATTACACGCGATACTCTGCTTATGAGAATGTCTGAGGAACAGTTCGATGAGGTCATTAAAACAAATCTTAAATCTGTTTTTAATGTCACAAAGGCAGCACAGCGCCCAATGCTTAAGCAAAGAAGCGGCTCCATCATCAATATTAGCTCTGTGGTAGGAGTGAAGGGAAATGCCGGACAATCCAACTATGCAGCATCTAAAGCCGGAATTATCGGATTCAGTAAATCCATTGCTCAGGAGCTTGGCTCCAGAAATATCCGCTGCAATGCAGTGGCACCGGGGTTTATAGAAACAGAAATGACCGCTGCGCTATCAGAAGAAACAGTTAAAGGCTGGCGTGATGCCATTCCGCTCAAACGTGGCGGATCCCCTGATGATGTTGCAAATCTCTGCCTCTTTCTGGGATCAGACCTCTCATCCTACATCACCGGACAAACCATCAGTGTCTGCGGTGGAATGTTAATGTGATTCTTTTTTCTCATCAGCCTTACAGGGCTATTATCTTTGCGTATATTTTATAATGTCGCTGGTCTCCGAATATCCCGCATGGATTTGGGTAATTCCTCCTTTCATTTCCTTTTTGATAACATGGTGGTTTTATCGTAAAAAAGGGTTTCCGGAAGGTTCAGCAGGATGGGCCAAAATATTGATGTGGGGCGGCAGATTCTTCGGTCTTACCATCCTGATTTTGCTTCTCACTGAGCCTCTTATCAGGACCTCTGCAACTGTTTATGAAAAGCCTATTGTTGCTGTGCTTGCTGACAACAGTCGCAGCATCATGCTTTCGGCAAATGCTCAAAAAGATTCCCTTGCATTATCCAACATTTTAAAACAACTGCCATCCGATCTTGCTGATAAGGCCGATGTGCGAATTTTTTCGCTTGGCGAAGGGCTTAGCGCCTGGACAGATAGTAGCCGGTTTAATGGGAAGGTGAGTGACATTGCTTATTCACTCGATCAGGTTTCATCGGCATTTGGAGGTTTGAACCTTGCTGCGGTGCTGCTTTTAAGTGATGGATTGTATAACAGGGGAGAGGATCCGGTAAATGCAGTCAGGAGGGTTAAGGCACCGGTATTTACAGTACCTCTTGGTGATACCATTGTCAGAAATGATGTGATTTTGTCTGACGTCAGACACAATCGCACAGCCTATACCGGAAATGATTTTCCTCTTCAAATTGGAATCGATGTTAACGGATTTGCCGGAAGAAAAATCAAGTTGACAGTTACTGAGGATAACAAGATTCTTGCTTCCGCTGAGCTAACTGCAAAAACAAGTAAACAATATCTCAGCCTTGCATTATCAATCAGGGCTCAGAAAAAAGGCATACATGCCTACAAAGTAATGGCGGAGATTTTAGAAGGGGAGTTCTCGGTTGAAAATAACGCTAAAACCGTTTATGTAGAGGTTATTGATAGTAAACAAAAGATTCTTTTCCTTGCCAAAGGCCCTCATCCTGATATTGCAGTAATGAGAAAAATGCTCGAGTCATCCGAAATCTATGAGACATCCTTTACAACTGCTGATGAGTTTCGGGGAGGATTTGATGCATATAGTCTTGTTGTTTTGCACCGCTTGCCTGAGTCTTCATCGAGAACAAAACCCTGGTTTAATGCTCTTGCAGCCTCAGCCACCCCTCGGCTTATTTTCTGTCCTGAAAACCTAAGCACCCCAGAGTTTAACCAGATTCAGCGTGTGCTGGTATATTCGGCTTCACGTGGTGCGCCAAATGAGGTTTCCCCTCTGCTTAACAAGGATTTCAGCTTTTTTAATATAGAATCTTCATGGCAGGAAATGTCAGCGGAGTGGTCGCCGCTGAATGTTCCTTATGGTTCATGGAACCTGACCAATGGTTCTGAGGCCTTGTTCAAACAAAAAATAGGTTCCGTATCTACAAGTGAACCGCTATTTGCTCTTGGTGAGCCCGATGGCATAAGAACAGGCGTTATAGCAGGCGAGGGGATTTGGAAGTGGCAGATGTCAGAGTTCGCCGCGCACCGCAATCATGATGTTTTTCGATCACTTCTTTCAAAAATTTTTCAGTTTCTCACTGTTAAAAAGGACTCACGTCCGTTTTATGTTTCTTCGAAGCAGCTTTATCAGCAAGGCGAGGATTTACTTTTCAATGCTACCCTTTTAAATCCATCTGGTGAAAAAGTCAGCAATGCCGAAATTAATATGAACATCACCTCAGAGGAGGGTAAGAATTATCCTTTCCTGTTTTCTCCTTCAAGTCTGGGATATAGTCTTGATGCGGGTTCCCTTCCTGCCGGTAAATACAACTGGAATGCCACTGTTAAACTTGGTGCCACCGTTTACAGCGATAAAGGAAGCTTTAGCGTCTCTGATCTAAATCTGGAAAGCACTAAACTCACAGCTGATCACGCTTTACTTCAAACTTTATCAGCTTCAACAGGCGGTAAATACATTAAGGCAGAATCCGGCGAAATTTCCCAAACTCTTATCAAATCAGGAAGGCTGCAATCAGTAGCAAGGGAACAGAGATCTGTGCGGGATCTGATCGATGAAAAATGGCTCTTTTTTATTATGCTATTTTGTTTTTCTGCAGAGTGGTTTTTGCGTCGCTTTTCAGGCGGATATTAAGTCATAAAAACCTGATTCAATTTTCTCAAAAGCTATTTTCGGACAGCTGAAGATTGACCCTGCATGCCTGTATGGTCAGCGAATTTTCAATAAATTAGCGCATTAATTGAAATTATGTTTGAAAGTTTAAGCGAGAAGTTTGATAAAGCCTTCAGGATGCTGAAGGGTAAAGGACAAATTACTGAGATTAACGTGGCTGAAACACTAAAGGAGGTTCGTAAAGCACTCCTCGATGCCGATGTTAATTTTAAGATTGCCAAACAGTTTACTGATACGGTAAAGGAAAAGGCGATGGGAGCCGATGTTTTGAAATCCATCTCTCCCGGAC
>JBEGML010000190.1:0-2987 GCA_041183145.1 Bacteroidota bacterium
GTAATATAATCTGGTATTCGCCGGTTTCTTCGTTGCTGTTAGCCGTTGCAATTGCGGAGCCATCTAAAAGATTTTGTACCGTTATTTCCGCTGCAATCGGCTGATTCGTATTTCTATTGAACACTTTGCCTTTGACAAGGACAACAGGTTTAGGTCGCAGTTCCTCTTTTAATGTGATCTTACAGATATCGTCACCACCTTCGCCCTTGGAAATCATATAGGCTACATCTCCTGAAGCAGGAATTGTATAATAAGCATCCCAGCCGGCTGAATTTATCTCAGGACCAAGGTTAACCGGCTCACTCCATTTCCATCCAGGTTTCATCAAGCCTTCTTGTCATCCAAATATCGAAATCACCGTAGCCATCTGGCCGGTCAGAAGCGAAGTACAGAGTAATTCCGTCTGATGCAAGAAAGGGTGATATTTCGTCGTAGTTATCAGTACATAAACCTAATTTCAAAGGCTCAGTAAAACTGTTGACCCCATTTTTAAAACTCACAAAAATATCGTGCGATGAAGACTTTTTTGCCAGAAAAGATGTCAGAAGTATATTATTGTCTGTATGCATATAATTAGAAACAGTTGTTGTTTCATGAAGCATACGGTCGTAATTCTTAACATCAATACCAACTGGAGTTGTCCATCCGTTTTTTGTTAAATGAGTTGATGAGAATCCGTTTTTCTTCCAAACTCCTTTTTGATAATAGCCTTTGATGTAGCGCGTATTTCCATCGGAGCTGAAGCCAATGATTGAATTATTGAAATTCTGATTGAACGGAGCATTAAGATGACGTGCACGTCCCCATGTACCGTCAGGTTCAAGTTTCGACATCCATATATCCTGACACTCATCTAAGGGATAATTCGTATTTCCCGGATCATTCTCGCGGACAAAAAACAATTTCTCTCCATCCGGAGAAACGAGCGGAGTTAATTCAGGGTAATCAGAATTTACATCAATGCTGAGAAATATTTTATTGTAGCCTTGATTAAGTGTGAATCCTGAACATGCTGCAACGGCAAGAAAAAGAAAAAAACGCTTTTTCATATTTCTCATTATTCTTTTTCAATTTTCTGCCCCTTGTCATTTGTGTCTAACGGTGCCACATATCCAAGCCACTTTGCCTTCCTTCTTGCCAGAGGAAACATCATTGTTCCTGCAACATAAAATCCTTCACCCGGTCGAAATCCTCCCTCCACCCCGGCAGACCAACCTTTTCTAACCATATTCCGAAGCTCAACGGGTAAGTTGTAAAATCCAAAACGAAAACCAAGCGGTCCCTTTGGTTTTACTGTCGCAGGTAATGTAACGCCCGAGTAAGCCGTTATGCTTCGTACAGGGGCTATAATAAGATCCATATATGTCCGGAATGCTCCCGAACGATAAGCTTTCCCATATCTATCCGTATTAATAAATACATTATATACACCAAGTTTACCTAACCCGACATAAATTCCATAGGCACTGATATCGCCTCGAAAACTTGTATACTCATCAATGTAGCCCTTGTAAGGTGAGCGGTGGCAAAAAAAACCTCCTCTTATAAAAGCTATGTTGCGCTTTATAGCAGGTATATCTATTGACACAGTAGTAACGGTCTCACTGCCATTACCATTGTCTTTTCTGTCTTCTTTGAGCACAACTCGGGTTGCGTTCTTTGAAACGGAAACGTCCCTGTAAATTAATAGTCCCCCGGCCTCAACGTGCAACGCTGCGCGTGTGTCGGCATAAACTGCCTTTGCGGGAGTGAGAAATCCATATCGCGCAGTCGCCTCACCTCCGAACCTGTTATTTTTAATTCCCATTGTCCATATCCCTGAATTAATTGAAAGTCCATAGCTGTTTTGAACCGGAGCATCCAACTGAAATGGATCCAGATATAACCAGAAATTACAAATATCCTGAGGATTGTCACGCGTTGTTTTGTAAGTTACTTCTTGCCCGGCAACCACCAGAACAGATCCTGCAAGTAACCACATAATAACCGCAACAAACAATTTTGCATATGAAACCATTTTCACCGATTTTTGATTTATGAATACAAAAGTGCGATGCCGTCCAATGTAATTCAATACGGCACTTGTCGTATTTTTCCGTGTAGCCTTAAGCTGCACTTTCTTTTGCTTTTACTGACTTTCTCCACTGTCAAAGCACAGTACAGATTTACACATTTGGATCAACGTCAAGGATTATCGCAGAATAGCGTTAATTGCATTCTTGAGGATTCTGAAGGGTTGATGTGGTTCGGCACTCAGGATGGACTCAATTTGTATGATGGTTATTCTTTCACCGTTTACAGGCAAGCACAAAATGACAATAAATCAATCCGCGACAATTTTATTTTATCGCTTGCTGAAGACACAGCAGGGAATATCTGGATCGGAACCAGAAATGGTCTGTGTGTGTATGATAAAAAGTTGCAATGTTTCTATTCATTGATTCGGACCGAAAACAAAATAATGCAGTATCATGCACAGATTCTGAAAATAATGAGCACTGAAAATGGCTCTGTATTATTTAAAGATGCATTTGACAATCTGGTTAATGTAAGATATGAAAACGGGAAATTCATAAACATCGCCACAATCACCACAGGCGTTACAGGATTTGATCTGCAAAAAGGTAAATTATACGTAATAAGAAACAAACAACTTCAGATATACGATTTTCCGCAATACACATTAAAGCAAACGATAGCGTGTGACTATAAATTAAGAAAGAATGTAGCGTCGATATTTCATAGTCCGGTTATGTGGGTCGTTCACGAAGCAGGTGTGGCGGAATTGAATTGCGAGACGTTCCAAAGAGGAAATTTGGCAGATTGTCTGAATACAACCTGCATACTGGCAGATGAGGAGAATCATTCAGTGTGGATCGGAACCGAAAACGGGTTGATCGTTTTAAACGGTCAATCAAAAACACTGTTAAAATCTGATTCCAAAAATAATTTTGCTCTAAGTGATAATTATATAATGTGCGTTTACA
>JBEGML010000191.1:0-3765 GCA_041183145.1 Bacteroidota bacterium
GTAATAAACTGAGAGACGCTGAATTTATTCTAATTTTGGATTTTGTAATGAATCTTATATTCCATTGTGGGCGGTATTTTATTTTGTTAACCCGGGTTTTCAGCAAACCTGAAAAGTGGAGTATTTACAAAAAGCGTTGGATAGACGAAATGGATAAACTTGGGGTTGGATCGATGGGAATAGTTGTCATCATTTCACTTTTCATGGGTGCGGTAATCACCATTCAATCAGCATTCGGATTTGAAAGTCCATGGATACCGCTCTATGCAGTAGGTTTTGCAAGCCGGGATTCCATAGTACTAGAATTTTCACCCACCATTGTAAGTCTCATCCTGGCCGGAAAAGTTGGCAGTAATATTGCCTCTGAAATAGGAACCATGCGTGTGACCGAGCAGATTGATGCACTTGAGATTATGGGAATAAACTCCAAATCTTATTTAATACTACCGAAGATCGTTGCTGCAATGGTAGTCAACCCCTTTCTGATTATTATTTCAATGTTTCTTGGGCTTGTGGGAGGATATGTTGCAGGAATTGCCACCGGAGCAGTTACGGGTTATGAATTTGTATACGGCATAACTTACGATTTCAAACCTTTTAACGTGACTTATGCTTTAATAAAAACCGTTGTTTTTGCATTCATTATCACCTCTGTATCAAGCTATCATGGCTATTACACACAGGGTGGAGCGCTGGAAGTTGGACAAAGCAGCACCAGAGCAGTGGTATACAGCAGCGTCGTTATTTTACTTTTCAATGTTATTCTAACTCAGTTGTTGCTATCATGATTAGTGTAGGCGGGCTCAATAAGTTTTTTGGCGAGAAGCAGGTACTGAGCGACATCAATCTTGAGTTTGAACGTGGTAAGACCAACCTGATTATTGGAGAAAGCGGTTCAGGCAAAACAGTATTGATGAAATGTATGGTTGGATTGTTCAAGCCGGAAAGCGGACAGATTAACTATGATGGAGCCGATTTCAGTTCGCTGGATTTCGAAGGACGCAAGGCAGTGAGAAAACAAATCGGGATGCTATTTCAGGGCGGTGCATTGTTTGACTCACTCACTGTTGAAGAAAACGTGATGTTTCCGCTTGGTATGTTTACAACAAAATCATTAGAAGAGCAAAAAGACAGAGCCAATTTTTGTCTGCAGAGGGTGAATCTTCCGAATGCGCATAAACTTTACCCGGCGGAGATCAGCGGAGGAATGAGAAAGAGAGTGGCCATTGCGAGAGCAATTTCCATGAATCCCCGCTATCTTTTCTGTGATGAACCCAATTCGGGACTGGACCCGCGTACGAGCATCGTAATTGACAATCTTATTCAGGAACTTACACGAGAATACGACATCACTACCATAGTGATTACTCATGATATGAATTCGGTTATTGAAATCGGAGATCGTATTTCTTTTATTTACAAGGGTAAAATTGCCTGGAAGGGCACCAAAAAAGAAATCATGCACAGCGGGTCAAAGGAACTTGATGAGTTTGTTTACGCCTCTGAGTTCATGAGACGAATCAAGGAGCTATTGTAGCTGAAAATTCTCAGGGTTGAATCAAAATTCTTGAATTCCTCGAAGACTTATCTGAACGCAATTGCATCAGGTAGGAGCCCGGAGCCAGTCCATTGACATCAAATTCTATAAGGTCAGAGCTCAGGCTTGAGGCCATCACTCTTTGAGCTCTTAAGCATTGACCCGAGGTGTTGTAAATGGCTATGTCGAGACTTTTACCTGCTGCTTTATTCCACATAAAATATAATTTATCAGAAGTAGGATTCGGGAAGGCGGCAATTTCCTCCAATTGATTTTCCCGCGGCAAAGGCAGCACAGCATCCACCAAAACACGGTGCCAAAATCCCCAATTCTGTGCCAGGAAATACTGACCTGTTCCGGGATAAATTGATTGTGCATTGCGCTGAATGCCCGGCCAGAAATATGGAAAGGAAACAAAGGAATTAGGATATGAGCTTGGCTGAGAGATACCGCCGATGCCCGGAACCTGACGAACCCCTCCATAGATAGCCATAGAATCAGATTTTGTGGGGTCAATGTACTGAAAACGCAATCCGAGCCTTTGCCCGGGAGAGGTTGTGAGCGAAGGAGCATATCCCAGATAAAACCAGGCGCCCGGGGCAAGATAGTCGTTTCCCGCTGAAATACCCTGATTAGTGCTGTCTGTTACTGACCACAAAACAGGTCCGTTAAGCTCACCCTGTGCATCTAATTCAATCAATTCTACTATAATTTTATCATACAGACCACTATTGTTTTCGTGAGCGGCAAAAATCCATACACTATCAATGGTCATAACAAGCGTGGCGGGGTATGGAGAAGAAAAACCGAAATCGTTGTAATCGACCTCAGAAGTCTGCGGGCTGAAATAATTAGTATAACCTGCAAGAATATCAAAAGCCACAGCGGCATGACTTACGCCAACATCCGAACTGTTATATGCATTATTAAAATTCCATAGATAACCATTGTTTGCACCATCAACCGTAACATAATCCATCCACATTGAAACATTACGGTTTTCTTGAGCATGAGATCTATGATAGAGCGTTTGCGCCGGATTATATGGGACTATGGCAGCTGCACCGATCGGAAGCTGGGCATAACTTATATGAGATGGAAGCGAGCAAAGGAGGAGCAGAACAAAAAAACATGGAAGAGAAAGAATACGGCTGACAGAACAAATTTTCATTAGAAATCAGAATGTTATGGTAACAGCCAATTTACAAAAAAGCCTGCTGTCGATCGGGGGTTATAACTTATTTTTATGCGAAAAAATAAAAAATGGCAGAACTAACTGAACAGATTGCCCGCGTAAAAACATTTCATGAATGTTTCGGAATTCCTTTTGAGAATGAACCCCTGGCTCAACTCAACGAGAATGAATTTTTACTTCGTTTTAACCTTATGAAAGAAGAGAATGAAGAATATATAGACGCTTGCAAGGAAGGGGATCTTAATGGAATTGCGGATGCTCTTGGAGATATGATGTACATACTTTTCGGCACAATAGTTAGACACGGGCTGCAAGGCAAAATTGAGCGTGTTTTTGAGGAAATCCATCAAAGCAACATGAGTAAGCTCGGGCACGATGGTAAACCCATTTACAGGGAGGACGGGAAGGTGTTAAAAGGGCCAAATTATTTCAAACCCAAAATAGCCGAGATACTAAGTGCAGAAAAGTCTCAACTCTGAACAGCACTACTGCGGAAAAAGTTGCCTGCTGTCTTGGCTCTTTTCTCAAGGTAGTGCATGATGCTGATGTTCATCAGCAAAAGCAACATTGAATATACGGTGTCTTCTATGGGAATGGTATAAATTCGAAAAGCAAGATTTTCCTGATTATTGTATATCACTACGGGCAAACCTGTAAGAACCCCATTAATCAGAAAAAATGGAATCAAGTGAACAAGGTAAGCTCGCCAGAAATCAGGCAGCCATTTTACTTTTGAACCTGCAAGCCAGAACAACAAACCCAGGGTAAAAACAGAAGTATAAAATGTATAATCGCGGCCGTAGGTGAAGGTGCATGCAATCGCAAGAACAAAGAGCACCATTTTATTGATTACTGGTTCATACCTGATGAATAGATTGTGAGGGAAGTAGGCGTTCAGACAAAAATAAATGAAGACGCTTGCGTAAGGAACAACAATAAAAAACAGAACCTCCTCGAGTGGAAGATTGAAGAACCAGAGACCGCATAGATAATCGGGATTGAAATTCCACACCCCGTTTTTGGTAAAAATTAC
>JBEGML010000192.1:0-4161 GCA_041183145.1 Bacteroidota bacterium
GACTGAAAAGGCCTGGCATCTGATTCAAAATAGAAAAATGCAGGGAATTAAAAAAGATATCCTCGAAGCTGATATCAGATCAATAAAATCAAATAAACTGCCCTTCAACCTTTACCAATACATTCAAAAATGGCTATGAGAAAACAAGTCATCCTGATCACATTGCTTTGTGCCATATTCTGCGCTTGTAAACAAAGAAAAACTGAGAATAACAGTCCTGAAATTCCTGCAGATAGCACCAATACCTCAAAACAAAATCCTCGGCTATACAACTGTTCAGAAGATTCAACCGTCAAATACCTGCTTTTTCTGCCTGAAAATATAAGCGGCGAAATCCCTTTGCTTGTTTTCTTTGACCCATCAGGAAATGCAGCTCTGCCTGTGATCAGATATAAAGAACTGGCTCAAAAAATGGGAATCGCCATAGCAGGAAGTATGAATTCACGTAATGGCCAAACAATAGGCCAAAGCGTATATTTCGGCAAAACATTAATTAATGATATTATAAATAAAAATAAAATAGACAAAGAAAGAATATTCGCCGGTGGCTTCTCAGGCGGAGCAAGAGTGGCCTCAAGACTAGCCGAAATGAATCCACAGATAAAAGCAGTTATTGGCAACTCAGCCGGTTTCGATATCAGTTCAGGCTATTTTCCAAAATTTGGCTTTATCGGAATCGGCGGATCTGCTGACATGAACATGCTGGAACTGGTAAACACTCACAAGTATCTCAATGGTTCAAAAACGCCTCACATGCTGCTAATGTTCAACGGCACCCATGAATGGGCTCCGGCCCAAGAAATGGAAAAGTCAATTCTTTGGATGCTCTGCCTTTCAAAACATCCTGACGCAAAATCCCAGCTTGATAAAATCGAGTCAGAAATAAAAGCAATAGCCGATAGCCTTGAAAATAAAAACAACCTCCTTCAGGCGGCAACTGAATGGGAAACTCTATTGGGCTGCAGCAAGTTCCTGGACTTGAACAATAAAAACGCTGAAGACAATTATTACCGAATAAAAAAACTCCCCGGATTTAACAACCTGATAGATGAAATGTCCGGAATATGGAACAAAGAAACCGCAGAACAAAATCGCCTCATGCAAGGATTTCAGAAATGGAACATCACAGAATGGGAAGCTGAAACAGCGTCACTGAAAAAGACATCAGAGCAAAAAACACAAACGGGCTCTATGCATAAAAGACTACTCGGATTCCTTAGTCTTTACTTCTACAGTAACACAAACAGAACCTTAGCCACGAGCGATTCCAGCGCCAGCGGAAGGAGCTCTGCAATATACACCATAGTAGATCCGGAAAATCCTGAAGCATGGTTCCTCAGAGCCATTCATCTGGCAAGATACCAGCACAATAACGCCGCGAAGCTTGCTCTCGCACTCGCGCAAACAAAAGGCTTCAACGATCAGACCAGAGTGGCTGCTCAACCTGAACTTATGCAACTCATGAACAATCCCTGAAAGTCGGGATAACTCAGAAAAAAGCAGTAAAAATAGCCTATCAGCTTGCTTTTAGTAGCCTGCTCTGATACCTTCTGCTTAAGGCTGCCGACAAAAAAATACAGGCAATAATAATCAGTGAGCCAAAGTAGAATCCCATTGTCATAGCCTCCTTCTCACCAAAAATCAGCCTGGCTAGAAATATGGTATACACAGGCTCCAGGTTGATGGCCAGAACCACAGTATATGGACTGATTTTTTTCATCACCTTAAGACTTGATACAAAAGTAAAAGTGGTGCAAACTATACCTAACAAGACTAAATAAAACCAATCCATTATAGAAACGTTCACCATGATTTGACCCGATTCGCCGGAAAAAAACAAAAAAATGCCTAGAAAAAACCAGCCCCCCGTTAATTCATAAAACGTAATCTTAGAGGAATCTCCACCCTTGGTAAGTATTCCGTTTAAAACCGGAAAAACCGCAGCCAGAAATGCTGAAATCAATCCATATACCATCGACAATCCAAAACGCTCCTCAATCCTAAAAATAAAATACAAAGCAAGGGTAATCAACACACCAATAAAAACTTCATGAACCCTGATCCTTCGTCTGAAAAATAATGGTTCAAGAAATGCAGTGAAAATTGTAGAGGCCGACAAACAAACCACAGCAACCGAAACAGACCCTGCCTTGATGCTCTTGTAAAAATATACCCAGTGCATCGCAATAATAAAGCCTACAAAAAAATAATTCCTCAAATCCCTTAAACTAACACGAAATCCATTCCTGCCGAATATCATGTAAATCAATATACCTAAAACTGCAATAGCCATTCTGTACCAAACCAATGATTCAGCAGGTAAGGAAATCAGCTTGCCTAAAATACCCGTGAAACCAAAAAGAAAAACTGTGAAGTGCAAAAGTGCATAGTCTTTTCTGTCTGAATCAGGCATTATTTTACTGCTTGTTGTTAGCTCTTCCATACAACAAAAATTACTCAGCAAACATGCGATAAGTAAACCATGATAAATTTATTGTTGGGATGAAAAATGCACAGCTAGCCCATCATGATTCCCGCCAATGAGGCTGATAGGTAGGAAGCAAGGGTACCGCATACAAGTGCCTTAATACCGAGCTTGGCAAGATCTGCTCTGCGATCAGGACTAAGTTCCCCAATTCCTCCTACCTGAATGGCAATAGAACTAAAATTTGCAAAGCCACACAAAGCAAAGGAAACTATGGTGAGCGCCTTCGGACTAATGGCATTCTCTGCAATCATCTTAGACAAGTCAACGTAAGCCACAAATTCATTAATGACCATTTTGGTCCCCAACAATCCGCCCGCTTGCCGAATCTCCTCATACGGCACGCCCATAACCAATGCAAAAAATGAGAAAACCAAACCCAGAATTTGCTTAAGAGAAAGAGTCGCCAGATCTATTCCAATCCCGTCTAGCGATAACCCAACAGAAGCCAATCCACGACCGGTAAATCCAAGAATCGCATCTATCATGGCTATTAACGCAATGAATCCAATCAGCATGGCAATCACATTCAATGAAACCTTCAAACCATCTCCGGCCCCATGTGAAATCGCATCCATAAGATTAGCATGCGACTTCTTTACCTCGAGACTCACCTTGCCCTTTGTGGTGCTCTCCTCCGTTTCCGGATAAACAATTTTCGATATCACAAGCGCCCCCGGAGCAGCCATAAGACTCGCCGCCAGAAGATATGGCGCCGGAACACCCATACTGATATAAACCGCCATAACCCCACCTGCTATACAGGCCATACTTCCTGCCATACTCGCCAACAACTCAGACATTGTCATCGTGCTGATGTAGGGCTTTATCATAATCTGTGCCTCTACCTGACCCACAAACGCACTCGCAACATTGCTGATGGCTTCAGAACCACTCACACCCATCAACCGATGAACTAGCCTTGCCACTAGGCTAACCAATCTCTGCATAAGCCCCACATGATAGGCAATACTCACCAGAACAGAAACAAAAATGATAGTTGGCATTATCTTAAAGATGAATATGAAGCTACTTCCTGCTCCAAAAACACCTTCAAGTTGTGCCTTATTCACCAATATTCCAAATACAAAATCAGCCCCTTTATCGCTGAATTCAAGTAAACGCGTAATTAACGAACCCACTCTGGAAAAAATAGATTGTCCAAACTCCGTCTTTAAGATGAATAAGGCCATTAATGCCTGCAAAGTAAGACCAGACAGAACTAAACGGTAGTTTATCGCTTTGCGGTTATTTGAAAAAAGAAATGCAGTAAACAAAATCACCACAATGCCAATAAGACCCGTAAACCTCTCCATCCTAACTACCCCGTCTCTTGGTTAACTCATCCCGGAGCTTAGATGCCTTCTCATAATCCTCATCCTCTAAGGCATCATTTAACAGTTTCTCCAATTCCTCTTCCGTTTGTCTTGAAAATTCAGATTCAGGCAGTCCGCTTCCTATCTCGGCAACCGCCGGCTCTGACCTGGCTGGCTCCTCATCAAGCAAAATCCCATAGCTTGACAAAATATTGTCAAAAGTGTTTATTGGGCAATCGAAACGCAGAGCAATCGCAATGGCATCGGAAGTGCGGGCATCAATCTCTTCAGTCAGCCCCTCTCTTTCAGCAACAAGCTTGGCATAAAAAACACCTTCCACTATTTTGTAAATAATTACCT
>JBEGML010000193.1:0-3542 GCA_041183145.1 Bacteroidota bacterium
CCTGTTATTCCTCTCTGGTATACCCATGCAAAACGATCGTTTCCTGCTGCCTGCCTTTGCATGGTGGCTGCTGGTTTCACTCCCATCCATCCGGCATATATCCGAGGGTGTATGGTCTACCCGGGCAGGCATGATGCTCATAGCTGCGGTAATCGGTATTCTTTCTTTCCGTGCCCTTCAGCCCTTATTGAAGCGTAATGCTTTGGAAAGAGAAATTGCATCCTCTGTTTCTGAATTTCGCGGGCAGGAGATATATGGTTTCGATATCGACATCTCACTGAATGTTCGTTGTCCGGGTTTGAACATAAAAAATCTCTGGATAAAGCATTATGCTGAAGGCTTTCCTTCCGGTTCATTGTTCATTGTGCAACCTACATCCCTGAATACGGTATGGAAAGGAAAACTGCCTTGGATCAATTTTCGTAAGGCACTTGATTCGGGAGCCGTTCCTGTCTGCCGCTATCCTGATGGATTTGTTTTATTCAGAATGCCATGAACAGATACCGTCTTCATGTTTTATGGATTGTACCCGGTTTTGCTGCCGGTGAACACGACAGTACCTGTATACCTCCCCTGCAGGATCTGGCGCTTTCCTTACTTGGCAGAAACATCAAGCTTACCATTCTTAGTCTGCATTATCCTTTTAGGAAAGCCTCCTACAGGTGGAATAATATTGAGGTTATTTGTCTGGGCTTGCCTAACGCAAACATTGTGGCCAAGCTTTTTTATTTTCCGCTGGTGCTGATGCGCATGATAGTTATGATGCGAAAGAACAATTATGATTTGGTTCATTCTTTCTGGCTTGGTGAAACATCTTTTCTCGGTAATCTTTTAAGCAGGCTTTTTAGGAAAAGGCATATTGCTACTGCCATGGGGCAGGATTCTTCGGGCACATCCTTCCTTCCCCTGATGAATCTTAAAAGTACCTGTTTTGTTGCCTTGTCTTCTTATGCCTGCGAGCGACTTGAGAGGGCAATCTCTGAGCCGGTTCGTGTAATTCCATTTGGTGTAAGTCAACAATGGATTGTTGCTCCTTCTGTTAAGTCTTATGATTTTATTTTTGCCTCAGCATTTATCAGGCTCAAGCGCCCTGAGCTTTTTATTGAGGCTTGTTCGGAATTGCTAGAACGCAAACCCGATTTGCGTTTGGCGATGGTTGGAGAGATTTCTGACATGCGGTTTTATCAGCAGCTACTGGAATTGATCAGGGTCAGATCCTTAGAGCAGCATTTTTTTATTTCCGGCAAGGTATCGAGAGCTGAATTGATGAAGCTGCTGGCCTCATCAGAGGTGCTTGTGCATCCTTCAACCTTTGACGCTCAGGGTTTGGTGATGGCAGAGGCATTGATGAATTCTTGTAAGGTGGTATCATGCGGAGCAGGCTGGCAGGCCCAACACTCAGGGTTTTACCTGACCGATGATGCAGGGCTTGCTGACACCATGCTAAAGGCCCTTTTCAGCCCTTCTCCCGGTTCTTTCTCTCTTCCAATGTCTCAGACAGCAGATGAATACCTTGAGCTCTATATGGCTTTATCCATGAAGCCGTAGCGAAATTGTGTGAATGGCTATGGCGACTTCGTTATAGTCTGTAATCTTTTTAACTAAATTTTATTTCCTGTTTAAGTCGTATTCTAAAGGCTGTCCCGAGCCATCTGAACAGCAAGGCAATATTTCTAGCACCCTTTTAGCGGTATGAACTAATCTAATTTAAATTTTTCAATGTTGAATACTAATGTGTGATCGCTATCTATACTTTCAGAATTTTTTATTTCTATTTTCAGTGTCCTGTAAAACATAATATCAGGATTAATTCCTATCGTAAATGTTTCGTTTCTTATTAACTTATTCAATTGAAAAATCGGTTGTAGTTGGTATGGGTCAACCAGCAAACTTATAGGAAACTGATTTTTTCTTTCATCAATGAAGCGTTGTTGTGCGTCATCAAATACAAGATAACTTAACTCGGTGCTTAGTTTAACCGTGGAAATGAAATTTTTCCATCCTTTTTTTGTATTATTTTCGGAGTTCACGACTACATTATGAATCAGTAAATAGCTGTCTTCAGAATTCAATTTGAATTCTATTTCAGGAATTTCTTTATTCAGCTTTATCTGTTCCAATCTGATTTTTTTCTGGTAACAATAAGGTTTCGGGCTTGCGTGGTTGCGGATTAAAAACCAATCCACAGTCCTACACTGCAAAGGTAATTACTCGCACACACTCTCAAATTATTTGTCAGCTACCCAATCGCAAAGACCTTGTTGGCAGTAGTGTTTTTCTCTTGCGTTATTGTCCACAAGTAAAGAACTTGCTGTTTCGTTTGCAAAGTTTCAGGAAAGTTTGAACGGAACTCCATTAATTTTAATTGAGTCTTCCGATATTTCTAAAAACTGTTCTGTATTTGTCTCTTGGACTTTTTGTAAAAGCGGCAAATAAAGTTTTTGCATAAACGCTTCTTTTGAAGGATACAAATGATGAATTTCTGGACGTTCATCGTATTCTTTTTTACCTAAAGGTTTCCCTTTGTAAGTAACTTTAACGATTGGAAATGTATACATTGTCTTCGGTTTTTTATTTTTTTCTTTTGTTATTGTGCTGAGTTCAACTGATAAGTGCAATTTTTGGATTGTCCATGTCAAAAAAATACTAACAACTCAGCTTAGAACAAAGGTAAAAAATGGAATGTGAAAAATGTGCCTGATACATATAGATTTCTTTCCATGTTAGAGTGTCGTGCACTGCTTGCCACCGATGGTTTTCAGTTACAATACATTGGCTATTTCGGAGACGAAAACTGTCCGCCAACACTGAATATGACACGAAGCGCAAGTTCATTTAACCACATGAATAGCCAATTTCTTGCAGATGACGATTCTACAAAAAAGATAAAAACTGAAAGCAAATCACAACAATTACTTTTTAAGACAGGCCATTCTCGCTCCACATAAAAAATTTGCAATTAAATACTTGTACCTCTCTTATTTCTAAATTTGTCTTCCAGGGTTCAGAATCGTCTGTGCCCTTAGAAATTTTCTTTCTCTCCCTGCGCTCTGGCAAAACCTAATGGTATACCTGCAAATTATGCGAAAAAATGAGACTGATTTATCCGGTCGGGCGTATTAAATATCTCCTCTTATGAACAAAGAAAAAGTAATCATCGTGGGCTCTTCCGGTCATTCAAAAGTTATCCTGGATATCTTTGAAAAACAAGGCAAATATGAAATCATCGGATTGCTTGATGCCTACAGAACACCGGGTGAAGAGACTCTGGGTTACAGGGTGCTTGGTAAAGAAGAAGATCTGCCTGTCTTGCTCGAACAATATCCTGACGGTAATTTGTTTGTAGCCATCGGTGACAACTGGATCCGGCATAAGGTGGTAATGAAAATTATGAGTCTGACTCCAAACGTGAATTTTGCCTCTGCCATCCATCCCTCTGCTCAAATTGGTAAACATGTCAGAATCGGTAATGGAGTAGCTGTAATGGCCGGAGCTGTAGTTAATGCTGATACTCAATTAGGTGATTTTACTATCGTCAACAC
>JBEGML010000194.1:0-2672 GCA_041183145.1 Bacteroidota bacterium
TTCCAGAATACAGGAATTAATAGATTATGTTGAGCGCGAGTATGTTGATTCGGTGAGTGCCGACAGCATCACCGGACTTGCCATTGAGGCTGTGCTTTCGGGTCTTGATCCGCATTCACAATATTTGCCGGCGCGTGAATTTGACTTTAGTAAGGAGAGCATTGAAGGCAAGTTTCAGGGCATAGGTGTAGAGTTTAGAATTTTTGACGATACACTTTTTGTGACATCTGTTGTTTCGGGAGGCCCCTCAGAAAAAGCAGGCTTGGTTAAGGGAGATGCCATTATTTCGGTGAATGGAGGCTCATTAACGGGCAAGAAGCTTAGCAATGATTTTGTATTAAAATCGCTCAGAGGGCAGAGTGGAACCAAAGTCAAGCTGGGTCTTATAAACTACTACAAAAAAGACCGGTATAGAGTTGTAGAGTTAACCAGAGGAGAAATACCCTATGCCAGTGTGCATCATGCAATGCTTGATGGTTTCACGGGCTACCTCAACATTCGTCATTTTTCTGCCAATACCGCCATTGAAGTAAGTCAGGCTCTTGGGGCGCTGAAAAGAAAGAAAATGAAAAACCTGATTGTGGATTTAAGGGGAAACCCCGGAGGTTTACTTCAGACTGCTGTTCAGGTTTGTGATGAGTTTATTGCAGGTGAGAGATTAATTACCTATACCAAGGGAAGGGCAAGAGAGCAGGAGGAGTTTCGGGCAGGAAAAACAGGATTATATGAGAGGGGCTCATTGGCTGTTTTTATTGATGAAAATTCTGCTTCAGCAGCAGAAATTTTTGCCGGTGCGGTTCAGGATCATGACCGGGGTATCATTATAGGCAGGCGCTCTTTCGGTAAAGGATTTGTACAAGAGCAAAGTCAATTTAGCGATGGCAGCGGAATGAGGCTTACGATCGCGCGTTATTATACTCCCAGTGGCAGGTGTATACAGAAGTCTTTTAAACCTGGTCATACAGAAGAATATCACGAAGAGGCATGGCAAAGGATAAGGTCAGGAGAACTTTTTCATCAAGACAGTATCGACACCAGGGGATTGCCCGTTTTTAGGACTGTTTCAGGGAAAAAAGTTTTTGGAGGAGGAGGAATTTTCCCGGATGTTTTTGTGCCCTTGGATACCTCTTTCATGTTGCAGGGCTTCGAGCAGATGGAAGGATATGCAAAAATGGACCATCTTGCTTTTCGTATCGCACAGAGGATGGTGTCAAATAATTTTTCCTCAAATTTACCTGCTGAAAAAATGCTTGATTGGCTGAGAACAATGAAAGACGAAACGCTGTGGCAGCAGTTAAGACCTCAAGTTAATGATTTGAAGAATAATCAAAACTTAAGTCAGGAAACAGCCTTCAATAGAGAATATTTAAAGCATTTCAGGTCGGCCATAGGCAGGTATATAGCACAAGAGGAGGGCTACTACCAACTAACGCTATATGACGATGAATTTTACAAAAAAGCCGTTGAATATTTTAGTCGCTGTGCACAGTAGAGATTAGTGCGCGTATTAAAGCAGAGCAAAGATTTTTTTTTGTTTCCTTTGCGCCCAATTTCATTAACCAATTTATCAACCATTCAATCAATCGATCATGGAATCAATAGCAAAATCCTCAAATCTGACGAGAATAGGAGTTTTTTATGATGGTAATTACTTCTTACACGTCAGCAACTACTACAATTATAATCATGCTCGTCGGGCCAGAATCAGCATCAAAGGCCTGCACCACTTTATACGTGCTCAGGTTGCTCAGGAAGAAGGACGTGAGATGCATCTTTGCCAGATTGTAGATGCACATTATTTCCGTGGCAGGCTCAATGCTCAAGAAGCCAGCCAGAAGGGCAATCTTTTGTATTACGACAGAGTGTTTGACGACATTCTCATGTACGAAGGCATTACAACACATTATCTTCCTGTGAAGAGTTCAAATGTCAGCGGAAAACAGGAGAAAGGAATAGACGTATGGCTCGCTCTCGAAGCTATGGAACAAACCTATCTGAAAAAATTCAATGTGATTGTTCTCATTACCTCTGATGGTGATTACGTACCCCTTATTCGTAAGCTCAATACCATGGGAAGCCGAGTAATGGTGGTGAGTTGGGATTTTGAATATACAACCGACGATGGATCTAAAATGGTAACAAAAACCTCTCAGGATCTTGTAGAGGAGGTCACATATCCTGTTGCCATGCATGAGATTATTGAGAATCGCATAAGAAAGAACGACCCATTGGTTGCGAATCTTTTTGTACAACCAAATCCGGCTGCAAAAATTGCAACGCGTCAATTACTTGAGATGGAAGGAGAGAGGCATGTAAGTACCGTTCACAGTTTAAAGACGGGCTATGGATTTATCAATTATCCTCCCAATAACCTGTTCTTTCATTTTTCCAGTCTGGTTGATACAGATTTTGCAGAGTTGCGGGAGGGCGATGAGGTAGAATTCATCATGGACATCAATGAAAAAGGAGAGCCTTGCAAAGGCTGTACGTCTGCTTTACGATGACCAGCCACCAACCTTATAAATGGAATTTCAATGAACCAGAAACCGGCCCCGCGCCGGTTTTTTATTTTCGAAAAAACAATAACTTAGTAAAAATTTTCCCATGATGAAATCAATTCGACTATTGTTGATCTTCTTGATGTGTCTTATGATTGTGCCAAAGGCAGATGC
>JBEGML010000195.1:0-3713 GCA_041183145.1 Bacteroidota bacterium
TTAGCCTTGAGGTGCGGGGCTATTCATCAAAATGCAGGCACTACAGGGGAAAGATACACGCTACAGGGAAGGGAGAAATAAATATGTACCTTGTTGTAGGAAAACAAAGTGAGATTATCGATGAAAAACATATTCCTAAGAAGTTGATAGGTCTATTGTTATTCATGATTACGATACTCCTTTTTGTTTACTTACATTTGTTGGATGCGGCCTTGGGGAATATTGCTCATACACCTTTTGTTATTTTCTTGTAATTCAGGCGATGAGGATAAAAATCGTGCCTCCGGTAAAATAAAATCTGCGCCTGCAAAAGGCTGCATCGTTCCACAGGATAGTGTTGCGGAGCCAATTGTGGCAATTTGGGATGAGAGCAAAGCTCAAAAAATCAAAGCAGGAAACCCACAAGTTGTACTTTATCGTTCCAACCTGGTAAAAGCAGGCAGGCCAAAACAAAAAGAAATCAGGAAACCAATTGTTTTGCCCGAAGGTATGGGAGGAGTAACTCCACCCATCGTAATAACCGCGCGAGACACACAAATTCTGGCAGGAGCGCCGGATATTATCATCGCCAAGGATATGGTCAGCAAAGATCACAACCCAGGAAATTTTAGCACCTACGGCAAATTGCAGGGACTGAAGCATGACAAAATCAGGTGCATGTTACAAGATAAAAGAGGCAACCTCTGGTTCGGAACTGCGGGTGGAGGAATTTGCAAATTCGACGGAAGAACCTTAACAAGCTATACTGAAAAAGAAGGGCTATGCAGCGACATGGTTATCACTATGGAACAAGACAAAGACGAACATCTTTGGATAGGCACTCAGGGAGGAGGTGTTTCGGAATTTGATGGAAAGTATTTCATCAATTATAACAAAAGCCGAGGTCTTAGTGGAGACATTGTAGAAAGCATCCTGCAAGACAAAGAAGGAAATATGTGGTTTGGGACAAAAGGAGGAGTCAGTAAACTAACCAAGCAGTATAGCAAATCAACAAAAGAAAAAGCAGTAAAAACATTCACCAACTTTACAGATGAAAAATTAATAGCAAGGAGAATCGTAAGAGATATATTTCACGACAGTAATGGTTACCACTGGTGGGCAACAGACAGCGGGGTGATAAAATACAGAGGAGCACTTCCTGAGCCCATAAAAAAAGGAAAAAGCAAACAGGATGTTTCGCACACAACTAGAGAAAGAAAGGATATAAATCAAGCAATCTTCTCACATTTCACCACGCAAGATGGTCTCACAGACGATAATGTATCCTGCATATATGAAGACATATTCGGGAATCTTTGGTTTGGAACCTCCGGTGGAATAAGTATTTTAAATTTCCTTCCGGGAAAACAGACAAACACCTTCACCCATTATACTCAAAAAGAAGGCCTGGCAGGGAACGAAGTTTATTGTTTCCTTCAAGATTATGATGGTAACATTTGGATAGGCACAAATGAAGGAGTATGCAAATTTGATGGAAACAGGATCAATGCTATTGAATCGGGCAAGAAAGTACTGACAGGAAGTACAAAAGACCTAAAAAAGGAAAACGGAAAATTTATAAAAACATTTACAAATTTCAGCGATAAAGATGGTCTTCCAGATAAGAAAATTTACAGTCTGCTTCAGGATAAGTGTGGCATGCTTTGGCTTGGGACAAGTGAAGCAGGATTATCAAAGTTCTATGGAAATTCATTTTCTACATTCAGTAAAAACGAAGGGCTGGCCCACAACAGTGCACTTTGTATTCTACAGGACTCAGATGAAAATTTATGGTTTGGAACCAATGGAGGAATAACGAAGTTTGATGGAAAAACTTTTACCTCTTACAGTGAAGCAGAAGGATTAGCGAACAATATTGTTCTTGGATCACTTCAGGATAGGAACGGAAATATTTGGTTTGGAACCGGGGGTGGTGGTGTTTCAAGATTCGATGGAAAAACTTTTACGAATTTTTCAGAAAAAGACGGACTTATCTATGGGGTTGTTTTTAGCATACTTGAAGATAGAGAGGGAAATATCTGGTTTGGTACAGAAATCGGGGTAAGCAAATTCGATGGCAATCGGGTTGATGCCATAAATAGGGGTGAGAAAATAGCTGTTCAAGCTCAGAGCGACCTTAAAAAGGTTAACGGTAAATTTGTAAAAACCTTCACCAACTATTCCGTGGAACAAGGTCTTGTAAATGGTGTGGTAAGGAATATCATAGAAGACGATGATGGCAGACTTTGGTTTTGTACCCAGGGTGGATTGAGTATGATGGAAATAAAAATGGGATCTAAAAAATTGAAACCTTCCTTCACAAATTATACGCGTAAAGAAGGCTTAGAGGATGATTTTATTGTTAGTACCTTAAAAGATAAAAGGGGCAATCTATGGTTCGGCACTTTGAGTAAAGGAGTTATCAGGATGGATGGATTGGGGGTAGAAAAAAGTAAGGACAAAAATCAGCTCCTTTCATCAGACAATAATAAGATTGGCGGAGAGACGTATAGAAAAGAAAAGATCTTCAATACTTTAAGTGAAAAGGAAGGATTAGCTAAAAATATGGTATTTGCCATTCTTCAGGACTCCCGTGACAATCTTTGGTTCGGTACACGATTCGGGATAAGTCTGCTCAGAGAAAAGAAACTCAAGGAAATTTATAATAATACAATTAATAATTCCATCTCAGAGCAAGATATTTGCTTCAAGAACTTTACCTATGCCGATGGTTTTCTGGGTATTGGTGTCAACATTGGCAAAACATTACTGGAAGATAATAATGGCAACATCTGGATTGCTGCCAACGACAGGGTTATGCTTTACCATCACACTGCACGGGATATTCAAGAAGTCAATGGGCCTGTTATTGAAATTAACGGACTCAGTTTATTCAATGAAAAAATCAACTGGAGTTTACTTGAGGGACAACAAGACAGTACACTGATATTGGGTAACGGAATGAAGATGAAAAACTATCGCTTCAGCACAGTCACACCCTGGGATAATATTCCCGAAAAGCTTAGTCTAGCCTATGATAACAACTACCTCTCATTTCATTTCACCGGGGTCACACTTAACCAGTCGCAAAAAGTAAAATATCGTTACATCCTAGAAGGAAATGACAATAACTGGAGTGCATTGACAGCAAGAAATGAAGCGGCCTATGGCAACCTGGAACCCGGACGTTACAGATTCAGAGTTAAAGCTATGAATAGTGAAGGTTACTGGAGTCAGGAATCTTCCTACAATTTTGAAATTCGTCCGCCCTGGTGGAAAACATGGTGGGCCTACGTTTCTTATGTGATTCTGTCATTGCTTAGTCTTGTTCTTTTTATCCGCCGCAGAGAAAGAAACCTTAAGCAGCGTCAGAAAGAACTCGAGATAAAAGTGGATGAAGCCACAAGTGAAATCAGGCATCGAAAAGAAGAAATAGAAAAAGAAAAGCACAGAAGCGACGAACTACTACTGAACATTTTGCCTGAAGAAGTAGCGGAGGAGTTAAAAAACAAGGGTGAGGCTGAAGCGAAACAGATTGATGAAGTAACGGTTTTGTTCACCGATTTCAAAGGCTTTACGAGTCTTTCAGAAAAACTTAGTCCTAAAGAACTGGTCCATGAAATTCATGAGTGTTTTTCTGAATTCGATAAAATTATGCTCAGGCATGGAGTAGAGAAAATAAAAACCATAGGAGACGCATATATGGCCGCCGGTGGGTTGCCTGTGCCCAATAA
>JBEGML010000196.1:0-6652 GCA_041183145.1 Bacteroidota bacterium
GAGTAGAGAGAATTATTCCTCTCATTTCTCCGTCTATCGATAAAATCGAACTCAACAAATCAGGTGTCGTAAGAAGAGCCAAGATTTTTTATCTCCGTCATCTCACCGGTAAGAAGGCAAGAATCGAAGAGAAGAAAATGTAATAACAAATATTCGTTTAACCAATTAAATCCCGGTAATTCCGGGATTTTTTGTTTTGGCCTCGCTCAATCAATTTCTATAAATCACAACCTTCTCACTATAAAATTTTCCAGAAACTCCGATTCTAAAACAATAAAGTCCGGAAGGGAGATGAGCAGTATTCACTTTAAGTAAACCCTCTGAAAACTTAAATTCAGACGCACAGGGAATTAACTTTCCTGAAATATCGAGAACTTGAATTTGCGGAATATCATAAATGATTTCAGATGTCATAAGGTAAACCTCATTATCAGCCGGAACGGGAAAAACTTTGAAAAAATCCGTGGATTTCCGGTCTTCCATACCGACAACTGAACAAAAGACTGGGAAAATGGCATGAGATAGACTGATTTGCCAGGAATCGTTGTCTGAGTATTGATGCCAGGTGTCATCAGACCACTGCTCCCATGCTGTGTTAACGGGACTGTCGCCAATATTGTTGGTAAAAATGGCAACAGAGTCAAGGCCGTTGCCGGGGAATTCAACTCCTGCATAAAAAGATCCGTCAGTTCCGATAGCCGGACTAAAAGTGACGAATGCCGGCAAAGCGCCCTGCACCACCAAAGAAAGGTTGGCAATGGTCAAGGTTCTTGAACCGAGGATTGTTCCGGGAGTTCCATTAGGTCCGTCGTTGTCCCAGATTTTCAGATAAACGGGGGTGAGCGGATTTGTTTGATGAACAAATCCGAAATAAACGTATAAGCCATGGATGGCCTGCCAGTTATTAAGTTGCAAATTGAAAAAATCTGCTTTGGCTTTATGCTCTGAAGAATTGGTTCCGCTTACCCAGCCATCTCCGGATGTGCCAATTTCTGCCGGTCGGAATATGGTCTGCGACTGACCTGATAAAAAATTAGCAGCCGTATCGCAGAGAGTGTCACCGGGTGTCAAAGGCGAGCAGACATTACTATTTAACAAGGATTGCCTGAAATCAAACAAAGAAGCGAGCATGACCGATTTCTGACCTTGCGTAAACATGTACATACAGTTGTCGTGCACATAGTCCATGTAGTTCATGAACATTGAGCCATTCGGATCTCCGCAAGATGAACCGCTTCCACTCAGTAAGGGGAAGCCCGGACAGCCACCGTTACTGTCTTTTTGCTGAGGCGTGTCATTGACCTGATCATCAGCGGCGCATTGTGGCTCATCACCCCAGATATGAAGAAGATTAAGCCAATGAGCTATCTCATGAGTAGCTGTTCTGCCTAGGTTGTAAGGAGGGGTTGCCGTTCCCGTGGTACCAAAATTGGAGTATTTTATCACCACCCCATCGGTGCTTGGAGATCCACCGCCGGGAAACTGGGCGTATCCCAAAAGTCCTGATGCAAGGTCACAAACCCATAGATTCAGGTAGCGATCAGCCGGCCATGCATCACTTCCACCTAAAGTTGAATATTTTACTTCATCAGCCATCGTAAATTCGGATACGGTAGTTGGCACCCTCAACACACCATCTGTTGGATTACCATCAGGGTCGCGTTTTGCCAGACAGAATTCAATACCTACATCAGCAGCAATTCCTGACCAAACAGAGGGAACCAGAGCAATATCACCATTTAACTTCCTGAAATCCCTGTTTAAAACATCCAGCTGCGATTGAACCTGCCCCATTGAAATATTTTCACTGCCGTTCTTGTAAACGACATGAACAACCACAGGTATAATGTAAATACTGCGATTCTCTTTTTTATCCAAGAGCATTTGCTCCGCAAGCGAATGAATACGGGAATTCAGTTTTTCCCTGCTCTGTTTCAGTTCAGGATAAAGTTCCTCTTGTCTCTGCAGATACTCAGTAGTTCCGCAGGTACGCTTTGAATCGTAATTGTGATTATCACCTGAATGCTTGCTGTGCTGCCTGATCGAACCTGACAAAATCGGGGAAGCAACCTGAGCCTCGGTAAAATTTGCTGAGACAATAGTCAGGCAGGCAAACAAGAGAAAAACTCGAGACAGTTTCAAGGAAGCTTAACAAATTTTTGTGTACGGGTTATTTTACTACCCTGTCGAATACGCAAAAAATAATTGCCTGACTCAAGGGAAGAAACCTGCAATAAACGAGAATGGTAACCGGCGCCTGCATTTAGGATTTCCGTTGAAACCAATCTGCCGGAAAGATCGAATATCTCTAGGTTGGCTGTCTCATCCATCGCGAGGAAAAATCCTATTTCGATTTGAGATGCAGCAGGATTAGGTGCAATGTAGTATAGGGAAGATTCACCCAGATCATTTAACTTTCTTTTAACCGAGGAGGTGAGCACGCATTCGTACTCGTCCATTTCAAGCAATGCCTTGTGAAGATTAAGCCTGCCGCCCGTTACCGTAATATTCTGTAATGCAGGAATAGAATCAGTAGCATTAAGCAGCATGTCTCTGATGACAAGAGCGATGCTGTCTGGCCTGAGGCGATAGTCTTCCAACATTTGCGGGCAGGCATAACTGAACATGAGACCAATTGCGCCTGCCACATGAGGAGTTGCCATGGAGGTTCCGGTTTGATTTCCGTAAGAATTTGATGGCAAGGTCGACATCACAGAAGTTCCCGGTGCACCAAGATCTATTGTAGTGAGGCCGTAAGCAGCACCTGAGTTTTTTTGGTCATTTCTGGTTGTGTTTGTTACGGAGATTAACCAAGAAGAAGAACAGGCAGTAGGTATATCGCCCTGAGCATCGATATCAATATTAAGATTTGCAGTGGCCCCGGCAGAAAGAATTCCAAGCACCCCCATACTGTCGTACATGGCGCACCAGATAGGGTAATTGGCAGGATTACCATTGTTCACCCCGAAAGAAGAGTTGGTTGCAACGACGAATGCGCCGGAGGTTCCATTGCTGTTGTTATACAATCTTCTCTGATCAGCCACATAGCTGTAGGCTGCGACTACGGTGGCCTCGTTTCCGGAGGATCCCTGAACTGCCATAACCTTTACATTCCAGCTGACTCCGGTTACACCCAGAGCGTTATTTCCCTTTGCACCAACCGTGCCGGCAACGTGCGTACCATGAGAATTAGAGGTAATGCTACCCGAGTTCGCAGAAGCATTCCAGCCATTGCGATCATCTACATATCCATTACCATCATTGTCTATGCCATCTCCAGCTATCTCACCATAATTTTTCCAGAAATTCAGATCCTGATGCGAAAGTGAAAAACCACCATCTATAACAGCCACTACGATAGTATCACCGAGCGTGGTAAGACCTCCGGTACTTAACAGCCAGGCCTCCGGTGCATCAATATCTGCATCTGCCGTACCGTTGTTTTGACCGGTATTTTTGAGACTCCACATTGCCCCGGCACTGAACTGTGGGTCATCCGGTTCCAGAGTTCTTAATTCGGTAGTGTGATTGAACTGAGCAAGCTTTACTCCCGGTTCGGTGCGTAATTTTGACAATATATCCTGCGCCGATCCTGCCTGAAGTGGATAAGTAAGCAGCCAGGTATTCCATGAGGCAGAAAGACAAGACCCAAGATGTAAGGCTTCGTAACCTAATCCTGCATTTACGTCAGAAATAACGGATTTAGGATTTTTCCCGGCTTTAAATTGCACGATTAATTCACCCGGAATAATGTCCTGACCAAATAGGGCGCTGATTCCCGTAAAAGCGATAAAGACAGCTATCAAAAAGATTTTTTTCATCTTCAAAATTCAATGCCCTAAGATAAGGATTTTCCTTCCTTTAGCATCCAAAAAAATCTGAAATTCGCAGTTAATATGGAACCAAAATACAGAACAGGAGATCGTGTGATTCATGATCGGTACGGAGAGGGAAAAATCCTGAAGACGGAATCAATTTATTACACTATCGACTTCGGCCAACAGGGTGTTATGGACATTTCTTTCCGTTCTGAAGACCAAATAAAAGCTGCACCAACCGATACGGCAGGATTTGAAGACGGGCAAGACCTCTTTGAGCGCAGGTTAATGGAAATTCTTCATCGCTATCAGGCAGTGCAGGAAAATGTGCCACTTGGCGATAAATGGCAGGGAGGTAAGCTTATTCTTCAGCCTGGAAACGATACACTAAAAGCCAAGGAGATGCCCATAGAGGTATTTTTCCACAAGATTGTGATGATCAGAGACAGGCTCAGAGTGCTTGAGCAACAGTTAAACCTGAATGCTGCACTCAAAGAGGAAGAAAAAGTAAACCTTCAGCAATATATCACGCGCTGCTATGGTTCACTCACCTCATTCAACGTGCTTTTTAAAAACTCTGATCAGCAATTTACCGGCGAAAAAGGAAAAGATTAGTTTTCACTTTGTTGTGCCCTCCATAGGCCGGCAAAGTGACCATCAGCAGCAATAAGTTGCTCCATGGTGCCGCTCTCTATTATTTTTCCATCCTGCATGACCACTATGCTGTCTGCGTGCATGATGGTCTGAAGGCGATGGGCAATAATAATAGACGTTCGGTCTTTTGTGATTTCTCTTGTGGCTTTTGTTATGAAGCGCTCCGTTTCGGGATCGATATTCGCAGTTGCTTCATCCAGAATAAGAATCTGGGGATCTGTAACCCATGCCCTTAGAAATGAAATCAACTGACGTTGACCAGCTGATAACAACACACCGCGCTCATTTACTTTAAAATCCAGACCGCCGGGGAGATTTTTTATCAGGTCATCGGCAGCAATCTGGGTTACCGCATTCATAACTTGTTCGTGTGTTATTGCCTCATTCCCCATACTTATATTTTCAAAAACCGTTCCCGGAAATAGAAATACCTCTTGTGGCACCCAGACAATTTGTTTTCGAAGCGATGACAGTTTTATGTCACGGATATCAACACCATCAATGAGAATCTTACCTGAATTCAGAGTATAAAATCGGGATATAAGAGATACAAGGGTTGATTTTCCGGAACCTGTGCTTCCAACGATCGCAATTCTCTCCCCTGCCCTTATTTTTAAGTTCAGATTACTGATTATCGGGTTGTCTTGATTATAACCGAATTGAACATCAACAAACTCAATGTTGCCAAGAAGGTGCTGTTCATTATTGCCCAGATCCTCTTCATATTCTGCTTCCTCATCTATGAGGCGAAAAACCCTTTCTGAGCAAATCAGGGACATCTGTATGGTGTTAAACCTGTCGGCAAGTTGCCTGATAGGTTTGAAAAGAATCTGTATATACATAATAAATGCTATGATAGTTCCCACAGTGGTCTCGCCGGCAAGTGCCTCTCCTGCGCCCCACCATACCAGCAGACCAACTGATACCGCCGACAGAATTTCTACGATGGGAAAGAAGACTGAATAATGCCAAACAGATCTGATGTTGGCATCTCTATGTAGTTTATTAATGGCCTCAAATTCCTCTGTAACGCGTCCTTCCATGGCAAAAGCCTGAACAACCGCCATGCCGGTAATGTGCTCCTGCACAAAGGCATTTAGCTTGGCAACCTGATTTCTGACATCATTGAATGCTTGTCTGACAGCGATGCGGAACCAATGGGTTGCGAGTATCAGCAGTGGTATGGTACTGAGAGCCATCAGTGAGAGCTTCACGTCAAGATAAAACATAAAAATCACAATAATCAGAACCTTCAATAAATCACTTACCATTTCAATTAGACCCTGACCAAAAACATCCGCAATATTTTGAATATCTGATACGGTGCGAGTCACCAAAGTTCCAACGGGAGTTTTATCAAAAAAGCTGGTGCGGAAATTTAGCAGCTTGGAAAAAACCTCTATGCGTATATCATGAATAACTTTCTGTCCGAGTGTATTGCCCCACAATGATGAACCATATTGAAGGAGAGACTCTGTAAACAGGACTAACGCCACCAGCGTAGCATAATTCCACAAGCCAACGGGATCAGATACGGCCACAAAATGGTCTATGGCATACTGTATCATTCTTGGTCGCAGCGGCGAGATCAACGCAAGACTGAAGGTACACAAGGCGGCAAGCACCAGTAGTTTAAAGTGCGGCTTGGCATAAGCAAGGGTTCTTGACAAAAGTCTCCTGTTCAATTCTTTAGCCATATATCAGTAGGATACCTGATCTCTTCGAGGAAAAGTCCGTGAGAAGGGGCTGAGTCTCCCGCCAGAGACCTGTTTCCTGATAAAAGAATTTCAGCAAAATTGCTCAATGAAATCTTTTCTCTACCAACCAAAACAACAGTGCCAACAATAGCTCTGACCATATTACGGAGAAAACGATTGGCTGTAAAAGTGAGAATCAGCCTGCTCTCGTTGAAATCAAGATCAGCAGAAGTCATGGAGCAAATACCATGATCGTGGTCAGCATTTGATCGGGCAAAACAGTTAAAATCCTTTTCGCCCGGGAGCAAAAGCATCGCCTGTTGCATGAGTGGGACATTGAGATCATATACCATTCTCCAGCTCTGACCAAGGAGAAAGGGATTCTTATCGAAATGAATGTAATATCGATAGGTGCGCGAAAAAGCGGAAAAACGCGCATGGGCCTCGGGTAACACCGGCAAAATCTCAAACACGACGATATCA
>JBEGML010000197.1:0-4096 GCA_041183145.1 Bacteroidota bacterium
CAGTACGGGTGCTTTATTGCTTGGCTATGCCTTTGCAGCCGGAACATGGCAGCCCGGCTTTGGGAACACCGGAGAAAATAAGACGGTTGAGAAGTTAAAAGTGATGTCTTACAATGTCAGGCTTTTTGATCTCTACAACTGGAAAACGGGCAACGCTACCCGAGACAGCCTGCTGGCCTTTATTGAGCGAGAGCAACCCGATATTTTGAATCTGCAGGAATATTACTCCAACGACAATGGATTTCATATCCATACTGACAGTATTAAAAGTTGGCTTTCTCTGCCTTATGTAAATACGCTATACACCTACCATCGTAAAAAAATTGAGCACTGGGGTATTGCCACATTCTCACGCTTCCCTATTGTAGGTAAAGGCAGCGCAATGAAAATAAAAGGAGGTAACAATGCCTGCATTTATACCGACGTTCGCATTGGCCTAGACACCATCAGAGTCTATAACATGCACCTTCAATCCATTCATTTCAAGAAAGAAGATTACGACTTTGTAAGTACGTTTGAGCAAGAGGAAGATGAAGGCGCAAAGATCAAAGGAGGTCGCAGAATATTGAGCCGACTTAAACAAGCCTTCATCAAGCGAGCCAGTCAGTGCGACAGCATCTCTTTACACATCAAAAACTGCAGGTATCCAAAACTGGTTTGCGGAGATTTCAATGATACTCCGGTCAGTTATACCTACCACCGACTGTCGGAAGGATTGCTTGATGGTTTCCGCGAAGGCGGCTCAGGATTTGGCACGAGCTACAACGGTTTGTTTCCTGCCTATCGCATAGACTATATTCTGTATAGCAGAGACATAGAAACAACAGAATTCAAAACCATTAGTGTACCATGGTCTGATCACTTTCCTATTACCGCAAATCTGCGAATTGTAAAATAAGGAGAAAAGCCAGCAACGAGTAGCACAGTTGTTTTCCTAAAATATATTCTTGATCCCGGCCGGCTAAAGGGCGAACAACTTGAATAGAATGTCTTCAGTAAACAAAGCTCAATTTCTCGATTTTCTTATTCCCTGAGTGGTCGGTGACAAGAAGAAGAAAGGTGTGCTTTTTACCATTTTTTTCGAGATACTGGTCAAAATTATATCGAAGTAAACCAGACTTTGCATCGTATTCCATCAAAACCCATTTTCCGTCAATACTGCCTCTGTACTTATCAATACCGCTAAGCTTGTCGCTAATATGAAAAAGCAGAAAATCATCTTTTATACCGGGCTTGCCGTTTTTCATATTTTTCCGGGCAATAGCAGGAGGCAAACTGTCTATCATCAGCGTATATCTTCCGAATTGAGAAATTTTTGCCTGATACCAGCCTTTTATATGGGTAGCGGCCGACGCATTTTGAACTTTTCCCTTTTGATCTATTCTTGCCAGCACAACCTTATTTTGGAGGCCTGCAGGAATTTTTGCCGCCTTTATTTCTACAATTGCCGACTTATGCAGAGGCACATCCTCTCTGAATATCTGATAGGCCGGAGAACGAGCTCCTGAAGGGGCTTTAACTTTCGAGCATTTAAAATTGATATCATCGTAGAGAGCACCGGCATTCACACTAACGTGCAGCTCAGGAGATTCATACCAATGATCATGATTCCATTCCCAGAATTTAGCTTCATCTGAATTCTTAAGTTCAGCAGTGAGGCTGTCATCCTCCTCAGAAGCGGGCAGACTCAGAGAGGAAGGTACAGAAATACCCATCCAGGGTAATTGTACAAGAAACCTTTTTCCGGTAACATCAGCCGCTCGGAATTCCATCAGACGAAGTTCGCCAGGTTCAGGTGCGGCAGCAAAACCACGCGCGGCCTGCAGGTAAACACCGGCCTTGTTATTTGGTAAAAAATGAGTTCTGATATAGGTTCGTTTATGAACTTTCCGCTCATGATAATCGATATGAGCGTTCACGAATTTAGTATTATCGAAAGAAAACCTCTCCATTTCCGTAGCGAAAACCGTAGTTCCCTCGGCCAGCATTTCAAGCGAAAAAACACCATTTTTGCTTTCCTCGCTGGTTTCACAATCCCAGGTCTCTACGGCAAAATTCAACATCCCCTCAGAAACAACTGTATCGGTGATGCCATCAACACCTTGCCGCAACAGAGAAGACGGTGAGGGTTTAACCTTTAAACGAACCGGACGCAGACTACCATTTACTGTTTGCCCCTCTTCCGTCGGAGAAACCAGCACCGAAGCAATTACGGGAGGCAAAATATCCTCAACCGGCAGTCCGAAAAGCATTGGGTTCAATGGCATTTCGGTTTTTTCATCACGGATTTCAAAATGCAGGTGAGGACCTTCAGATCCGCCGGTGTTTCCTGACAGACCTATGGTATCACATTGCGCATAGCTGAACATATTTTTCGGTGGAAACAAATCGAGTTCAAAAGTTTGCCTTTCATATTGTTGGCGGTGCACCCAGGCTGTAACCAGGCTGTCAAAGGCACTGAGGTGCGCATAAACAGATACATAACCGTTACCGTGATTCAGGTAAATAGCCTTGCCGTATCCGAAAGGAGAAACCTTAATCCGGGAGATGTAGCCGGCGGCCGATGCCATAACAGGAAGCCCCTCCTTGCCTCCGGTGCGAATATCCAAGCCAGAGTGAAAATGGTTATTTCTTATTTCACCGAAATTTCCGCTGAGAGAAATGGGGATATTTAGAGGGTTTAGAAAAATGTCCTGCGGGTATTTTTTTTGGGAAAATGCAGGCTGCCAACACCGCATCAGCAGGACATGAAGGACTAAGAAACAAAACCACCGCATGAGGATACGAAGTTCAGAAACAGGCAGGGGAAACCGGAAAAATCGGGTCCATGTTATCCACATTCAGTAGTTAAAAAATCGTAAATAAGAGATGAATGATTATGTTTGCAATGGAACAGCCTGAAAATGGGCTATTTAACGATGCAAGATCCTGAAGAACTTCGCTGGGCGAGCCTGCAAAGCAAGATAGAAAAATTGGTATTTTTGTATCGGAAATTGCAAGACGATATAAGACATCTTGACTCCGAGAATATTCTTCTCAGAGAAAAAGTTCGGGATCAGGAGTCGCTTATTGTTGAGTTAAGTTCCGGGCTCAAGACTTTTTCTGCACAGAAAGCCGAGGAGGCTGAGGAACGTGCAGAGCGGGAAAGGCTTGAGCAAATGGTGAGAGATATTGACAGATGTCTTGAACTGCTAGGCAAACAAACTGAGGTAAAACCTTCTTAATGAACGAAGTAAAACTTACTGTTAAAATCGGCAACCGAGAATATCCTGTGAAGGTGAAGGAGGAGGACAAAGCCGGTATTGAATCAGCGTTAAAGTTTGTTCAGGAAAAGGTTGAGCTATATGAGAAGAATTATCCGAATACCGACATGCAGGATTTACTTGCAATGGTGCTTCTTCAAACAGCCTCCCGACTGGGAAGCGTTGAGAATCAACTCAAAAGCAGGCATAAGGATACAGAGGAGCGTTTGCGACTTGCAGAAGAATATCTGAGTAAATCACTCATCTGACGTTCTTTGAATCCCCCGGCGGAATTTTTTCCGCGGAAGGCAAACCCGCATGACCTTCGGACATTGTTTTTAAACTCAACGCTAAATCATTAGGGAAAGCCATAGGGCAATACAGTGCGGTCTGCGAATGCAGCAATGCGCGACCCTGCCCGGCAACCCAATCCTGTTTTGAAGGAGTTTAAATAACCTTCCCGGAGTCATGCGGGCCTTTTTATCAATAAACCCCCAAAACCCAAATGGAACCGATGACCATCATCTTCCTGGTAGCCGGAATTGCGGCAGGATTAGCCATAGGATACTTCCTGGCTTCCTCTGCCCTGAGAAAAGCTATCGAGAAGAAAAGCGAACAAATTATCAAAGATGCCGAGGCTGAAGCCGAAGTCATCAAAAAGGAGAAAATTCTTCAAGCCAAGGAGAAGTTTCTTCAGTTAAAGGCTGAACATGAAAAGCAACTGAATGAAAAAAACGGTGCTATTGCTCAGACCGAGAATAAACTAAAGCAGAAAGAGCAGAATCTTAACCGTGAACGCGAAGATTTGCAAAGAAAGACCAAAGAGAACGAGCACGTGAAGGAGACCTTACAGC
>JBEGML010000198.1:0-3385 GCA_041183145.1 Bacteroidota bacterium
ATTGCCGAAACCCAATTCCCCACTTTCTTTTAAGAAATTTTTAGGCTCAGGACCCGCAGTATAGGGTATACCATAAACCCGCGAAACAGTCTCGGCCATTTTTAAATTGTCAAGCTCAAAAGGATGCATTTCAGGTAACAATTTATACGTATCGAATACGAAAGCATTTCCTAATATATGGTCTATATGAGCATGGGTAAGAACTAATCTCACAGGATTTAATTGATGGTCTGAGATAAAATTCTGGAGCTCCTTGTTCTCCAAATTATTATTACAACCGGGATCAATGATGATACATTGCTGGCTATCATCATAAATCACATAGGTGTTCTCCGAAAAAGGACCAAAGCAAAAACTTTTTATTTTCATGGTATCAGATTATGCCTTCACGTAAAAGATTGTGCATGTGTAACATACCCGAATATACCGAATTTTTTACCAGAATAAGTTGACTAATGTTGTTTTCTTTCATCAGACTTAGCGCCTCTGCAGCGAGTGCTGAAACCTCAATGGTTTTAGGAGCCTTACTCATAATGTCTGCTGCAGTAATGCCGCTTAGGTTTTCATGACGGCTTAGCATGCGACGCACGTCTCCGTCAGTAATAATTCCACAGAGAATCTCTCCATCCATAACTGCCGTTGCCCCAAGTCTTTTTGAACTGATTTCATGTATCACCTCTCTCACGGGTGTGTTTAGGTTAACTACAGGTGTCTCATTTCCGGCTGCTGCCTCCGCTGCACTCAAAAACAACCTCTTGCCTAATTGTCCGCCCGGGTGATATCTCGCAAAATCATCTTTACTGAAACCTCTTGCCTGTAAAAGACAAACTGCCAGAGCATCGCCAAGTGCCAGCTGAACAGCGGTGGATGTGGTGGGCGCAAGGTTAAGCGGACAAGCCTCGGAATCTACCTCGCAGTTGAGAAAGAAATCCGCCTGCCTTGCCAGGTGAGAGGAGGCATTACCGCAAATGCCAATAAGCGGGTTGTTGTCGCGTTTTAATAGCGGAATCAATGCACTAATCTCTGCTGTATTGCCTGATTTTGATAAACAAATCACCACATCAGAGCGTTGAATGGTTCCGAGATCTCCGTGTATGGCATCCGCAGCATGCATAAAAACCGAAGGCGTTCCGGTTGAGTTTAAGGTAGCACAAATCTTTTGTGCTATGATGGCGCTTTTTCCAACACCTGTCAGAACAGCCCTGCCTTTCATATTCAGCAAGGTCATAACAGCAGAAGCAAAATCTTCTCCAAGAAACTCTGCAGAACGACTGATGCTTGCCGCCTCCATGTCTAAAGTTTTTCTCGCAAGAGCAAGAATATCATGATATGACTCCAACGATTTCAACTTTTTATCATAACCCGATAGTTTCGTGACATAAAACCGAAAAAATTGAGTTATATTTACACGACAAAATTACCAAAATAAACTTCAAAAGATACAATGTTTGACGTAGATACCTCCCTTCAGGAGGCGTTGCAGAAATTCTTCGGTTTCGAAAATTTCAAAGGGTCGCAGGAAAAGATTATTCACCATTTGCTCGAAGGCAAAGATACTTTTGTTATAATGCCAACAGGTGGTGGCAAGTCAATGTGCTATCAGCTTCCCGCTCTGATCAGTGAAGGAACTGCCATTATCATTTCACCGCTCATCGCCCTGATGAAAAATCAGGTTGACTCAATCAGAAACTTTGGCACAGAAGACGGAATTGCCCACTTCCTGAACTCATCTCTGTCTAAGGCTGAAATTACTAAGGTTAAAAAGGATATCAGCTCCGGAAAAACTAAACTTCTATATGTGGCACCGGAGTCACTTACCAAAGATGAAAATGTGCAGTTCCTGAGAGATGTAAAAGTCTCCTTTTACGCTGTCGATGAAGCACATTGCATTTCTGAATGGGGACATGACTTCAGACCAGAATACCGCAGAATCCGAACCATCATAGATCAGATCGGTAAACGTCCTCTCATCGCTCTCACGGCAACTGCCACGCCTAAGGTTCAACAAGATATTCTCAAAAACCTCGGCATCTCCGATGTCGGTATTTTTAAATCGTCCTTCAACAGACCCAATCTTTACTACGAGGTAAGAGCAAAGTCAAATGTCGTGAAGGAGATCATCAAATTCATCCGACTGCATCCCGGAAAATCCGGTATTATTTATTGCCTTAGCAGAAAGAAGGTTGAAGAAATGGCCTCTAACCTTCAGGCAAATGGTATTAAAGCTCTTCCTTATCATGCTGGTCTGGAGGCCTCAAAGCGGGCCGAAAATCAAGATAAATTCCTGATGGAAGAAGTTGATGTGATAGTGGCAACCATCGCCTTCGGTATGGGAATCGATAAACCGGATGTCAGATATGTCATTCACCACGATATACCTAAAAGCCTGGAAGGCTACTACCAGGAAACAGGCCGCGCAGGACGCGATGGCGGCGAAGGTATCTGCGTAACTTTTTACAGCTACGAAGATATCGTGAAGCTTGAAAAATTCATGAAAGGCAAACCTGTGTCTGAACAGGAAATCGGTAAACAATTGCTCCTTGAAACCGTTGCCTACGCCGAATCATCAGTTTGCAGAAGAAAGTCATTGCTTCACTACTTCGGTGAAGAATACACCGAAACCTCCTGTGGCCAGTGCGACAACTGCCTGCACCCCAAACAAAAATATGAGGCCGAAGAATCTCTTGAGCTCGTGCTGGAAACCATACAGGCAGTGAAAGAAAAGTTCAAAGCAAAACATGTCGTCAATGTCATCTGCGGAACAAAAACCGCCCAGACAAAATCATACAAACATGAAGACCTCGATGTCTTTGGCAGAGGTGTCGATGAAACAGAAAAGTTCTGGAACAGTGTAATCAGACAAGCCATAGTGCATGATTTCCTGAGCAAAGACATTGAAAATTACGGCTTGCTGAAATTGAGCAAAAAAGGACTCGATTTTCTCGAAAAACCCTACAGCATACAATTTACCAAAGACCTGGATTTCGATACCCTCGGAGATGATGATGATGCACAGATAGCAGTCGGCGGACAAAAAAGCGGGGCACTCGATGAGACTCTGCTTTCAATGCTCAAAGACTTGCGCAAAAAGTTAGCCAAGCAAAAAGATCAACAACCCTGGGTTTTGTTTGAGGACCCCTCACTTGAAGATATGGCCATACAGTACCCGGTAAGTATGGATGAACTTCGTCAAATACAAGGTGTGAGTCAGGGAAAAGCAGCACGCTACGGAAAAGATTTCGTTGACCTCATCCGCAAATACGTAGAAGAAAACGAAATCACCCGCCCAATGGATATGGTGGTGAAAAGTGTAGCCAATGAATCCTCCAACAAAATTTATATCATCAAGAATGTTGACAAGCGCATCGCACTCGATGATATAGCC
>JBEGML010000199.1:0-5267 GCA_041183145.1 Bacteroidota bacterium
GATGAAGGTGTGGAATAAAGATTGAATTTGTAATAGTTTAACTAATTATTTTCCCTTTCTATGAAAAGGGAATGAGATACTTCCAACGTGATTTGGGTTTTTCTGTGTACCCATATCCGTACTGATAATCTCTATATGATTTAACAATGTTAATATCATTTAGCAGCAGTGACAGATTAGGTAGTTTTTTTGCATTTTGTAATTCAGATGGAATTCTTAAGGAGCTTTTCTTCGAGTATCCCGTGCGCAAGAGGTAAACAACAGCATCTGCTTCTGCACTGATGATTAGTGTATCTGAAACAACCCCAACCGGTGGTGTATCTACAATCAACACATCATATTTTTCTCTAAGCATAGAAAAAATCTCATTAAGGCGAGGCAGCATAAGTAATTCAGCCGGATTTGGGGGCATTGGACCAGGTGGTAAAAAATCCAGGGAGTCGAAACCGGGTATTTTTACCAGACATTCATCTAATGTGATGGAGTTAGAAACCAATAGGTTTGACATTCCTTTGTCAACATCTTGTTTTAGGTATTCTAATATTCTTTTTTTACGCAAGTCGAGTGCGATAAGCGCGACTTTTTTTCCGGAGGTAGCAAAAATTGCTGCTAAATTAATAGATAGAAAAGTTTTTCCTTCTCCGGCAATTGAGGATGTGATAAAAATGCTTTTACATTTTTTATCTTCAGGAAGGAAAAAAGAAAGATTGGTGCGGACAGATCTGAGGGCTTCTGCAAATGAAGATGTTTCATTCATTTTAATGGCAAGTTTTTCTTTCCCGCGATAAGTTGGAATGTATCCCAGAAACGGAATTTTAAGCTGCTCAAGGTCTTTTTTGTCAGTAACCTTGTCGTTAAGTAGGGTTAAAACATTAATTAATATGAGAGGTACAATTAGACCTGCAAAAAATCCCATAATATAAATAAGGCTTTTCTGAGGAGAAACTATGGCTCCATAACTAAAGGCCTCGTCGATGGTTTTTGCATTAGAAACGTTAATGGCCGATGCAATGGCATTTTCTTCTCTTTTCTCCAACAGGTAGAGATAGAGTGTTTCTTTAATTTGCTGTTGCCTTTGAATTTCTCTGAATTCCTTTTCTATTCCGGGAACCGTAGAAATTTTCCCTGCAATTTGTTTTTCCTGTCTTTTTAGTTCTGAGAGTTTAAGTTGATTTGTGGCAATTAAGTTTGTAAGTGCTTCTTTTATTGTACTACGCAGAGAAAGAATTTGATCATTATACTGGAGTAGGAGAGGGTTTTCAGGAGTGCTGTTCTGAGCAAGTCTTTTTGTTTGTGCAATTAGGTTGTTATAGTTTTCGATAACGTTGTTTATGAAGTTGTCTTCAAGTCCCAGATTTACAGGAAGAAACTCTTCTGACGATTTTATGCCTGATAAATACTCATTAACGAATTTGGCTAATGAAAGCTGAACATTAGCTTCTACAATAAGTTTTTCTATTTCAGATTCACTTTGTAGCTGAAGTCCGGTTTCAAATGGAATATCTGTTAAGCCTTGTTCGGTTTTAAAGTCCTTGACTTTAACCTCTACATCTGATAACTCTTCAGTGATATACCTGATTCTATCGTTAATAAACGCGGCTGTTGCCCTTCCAGATAGATTTTTGTCTTCTAGGCAATCAATTTTATATTGTCTGAGTAAGGAGTTGATAATATCAGTGGCTCTGGCAACAACCTGATCTCTCATGGATATTCTCAAAACACTGGATTTTGAGTTTATGGGTTCTATCTTTAATTGGCTTGCGTATCCTGCTGCAATAATTTTTGTTGGATAAACGAACACATGGATTTTTTGATCGGCGTATTTATTCTCTCCATCAACTGATGATATATGGAAGGGGCCAAAACCAAGATCTATCCTTTGTCCATACCTGTATTTTTTTGATGTGTTTCCTTGAGTCAAAATAAATTCATCCTTATTTTTTTTCTGGTAATAAAAATCTCCTGCCGAGACGGGCCCGTTTACATTAGATGAGTAGAAGTGTACTTTAATGGGAGTTGCATTGTAAAGAGGAAGATTAATCGGATCGAGGTCAATAATACATTCATAGTAAAGTGACAAGTCATCTACAACTCTCATCATCAGAGCCCTGGATTTCAAAATTTCTATTTCGTTCTCAAGACTGTTGCTGGAACCCATCACCCCAATATCACGGAATGCAATCAGCTCTTCAGGCAGTTTGCTTCCGGCAGCATTTTTCACCAAAATGGTTGCGCTTGATTCGTAGAGCTTCGGTGTTCTTTTTAAATAGTTGTGGCAGAGAAAGAAAGATAAAATTAAACCACCAACAAACCATGGCCAACGTCCTATGTAGGCCCAGAAAAGTTCCTGAAAATTTACTTCTACGCTCGCCGGGGTATTTTCTGGATCGAAAGAAACTTGATTTTTCACTATCTTGAAATCAGTGTGATGGAAGTTAAGACAACAGTCATGATAGATAAAATAATACCCAACTTATTATTTACAGCGCCTGAGTTTCTTTGAGCCCGATTGGGTTCAACATAAATGACATCGCCTTGTCTTAAAAAACAGTATTCCGGTGAACTGAAAATATCTTGTTTTGTTATGTCAATCCGAAAAGTTTTTTTCTGACCGTTTTGTGTTCTTATTAGAAGAATATTCTCCCTGAGCGCTGTAATGTTCAAATCACCGGCCATTCCCAAAGCCTCTGCAAATGTAACTCTTGCAGATGGAATACGGAATGTGCCCGGGTTTTTTACATCACCGAGAATTGTGATATGGTAATTCTCAATGGTCAAAACCACCATCGGATCTTTGATATACAATTTTAGCCTTTCCTTTAACATTTGAACAGCCTCGTTGGTAGTTAGCCCGGCTATTTTTACCGATCCGATTAAAGGGAATTCAATGCAACCTTTACTATCAATTATGTAGCCTGCTCCATTTGAACCTGATGAAGAAGTGCTTCCGCTTTCGGATGATTTTTTTGAGAAGGGATTAAACAAGTCTGACAACTCTTGATTTTGAGCCGAAACATAAATCGAAATAAAATCATTGACCTGAAGAATTGGCTCATAAGCAGGCAGGCTGCTTGTGCTTTCTGATTGGAAATAAACGGATGATTTTTTTGATACGCAGGATTCAAGCGTCATGGCAAAAAATACAACAGACAAGATGCAGACAAAAGATAGGTGGCTTTTTATTCTTGTAACCATGTTTGCGAATATACAAATCAATATGTGAGCATTTCAGGCACTCCTTTTTTTTCTAATCAGAATTACAAATAAGGCCTTGAAAAAGTAACGCAGATCAGTGGTATAGGGCCTTTTTGTTTTTTCTATCAGATATTCCCTCTCAGCTTGCTGAACACTTTTCAAATCACTGTTTCTGTTAAGTGCTACGTAGGGTGGAATACAACCTGGCTTGTGTTTAAGTCTGAGCTTTACCAGATCCTCTGGAATGTCTTTCAGATATCTTTCTCCCACCGGGCGTATGCCAACGAGCTTCATCTCGCCTTTAAGAATATTTAACAATTGCGGAATCTCATCGAGCCAGTATTTTCTGAAAAATCTTCCCCATGGTGTTAACCTGAAGTCATTTGCAGGTTTTCCGGTAGTGCTGTATCCGTGTTTGGTAAGAACGTAATCATGCAAAAATTCAGAGTAGGGGTGCATAGTTCGGAATTTATACACCATAATCGTTTTTCCGTTTTTTCCGGTTCTTGGCATACTATAAAGAAGTCCATAGCTTGGCTTAACAGACTTCACACCCGATAAACCCTTTTTTACGACAAAAAAAATTTTGTTGTCGATTTCGGTGTATTCCACTATTTCAAACCCGCAAAATACCAATCTGCCCAAAACCTCTGCCTTTGATAACAATCTGTTCCGACCTTTTGTGATACTGAAATAGGCCTCTTTAAGAATAGGAGTTTTTGGAAACACACGGTGAATGACGAAATCAAGGAGCTTTATGAATGGCCATAAAACCGAAGGACTATTTTTTTCAATCGAGTGACTTCGGGCTGAGTAAGTTTCGAAACAACCTAAAAACAGGCTACCAACTTCAATTTTGCTAGACAGACCTATAATTAATCTGTTGACGTAGCGAATGTCATTAATTCTTGGAATAAGAATGACGGCCTTGAATTTTTCTTCGTGATTGTCTAATAAATCTGGATTTTCTGATCTTAGGATAAAGGTACTTCTGCTGTTGATATCAACAAATTTTCTTAAAAAACGACCTACTTCACTTGCTTCTAAATCCAGAATTATTTCTTTCATACTTTCTTCTATTGTTCAGGATTCAATAAGCTTTCTTTAAATGAGCTGCAGCAATAATCGCAAAAGCTATAACCAGGCCTATGTGATGTAACGTAAAAACTACGACAAAGGCTTAAGACATAAGGTTCTTTGTAGCCAATAAAGAAGGAAGACCGGGGGCTATTTAGTTTCAAAAACTGCTTAGGAAACGGAAGTGGTTTGCCCGGGGTTTTGAATAAAAAATACTGAAGAATAAAAGGGTGAAGCAAAGTCTGTCAGGTCCTCGTAGGTGAATCAGGGATTAACCGACACCCCAAGGCTAATGTTGTAAATCAGTCCGTCATACCCTAATTGTTCATAACGCTGAGTTAAGTCAAATGTTACCTGCTGGTATATATGTTTAACTCTGGTAACATCCATGAACAAGCGGACCTTTTCACTGAGTTTATAGGTGGGCATCAGACCTGCAGTAGCATTCATCATGAGCCCTGTAAGCGGGGCGCCTGAGCGCGTCAAAATAGATAGACCCGGACCTCCATAGATGTTGACAGTGAAATTTTTGGAGAATTCCCTGAAGCGTAAAAGCTGCCCTGCGTTCATATTGCCTTGAAGCGATAAACGGGCGTAGTTTGAAGTGAACGGAAGGCTGGTGCCATCCTTGGCTTGTGTTATGCGGTCATAAGCAACAGTCGGACGAAGACCTACATATTCATTTAGCATGAGTTTGTAACTCAATGCAGTATGGAAAATGCCGAATGTACCCGAGCGGTAGCCTTCTGCAAATGGATACACACTATTTGTGGTTCCGAATTGAACCTCGAAAGTGTGAAGACCTGCAGTTTGTGCATTGCTCCTGAATGATAATAAGACCCCAAAAGAAAAGAGCGCGTAAAAACAAAAGCGAGTTGATTTCTTCATAATGATAGCAGGTTAGTCAGAAGTGCAAATGTAACAATTTGTTTTAAATTTCCCTTAAAATCCTTTATTAATAGAATCTTAAGAAAATTAATCGATAAAAAGCCTAT
>JBEGML010000200.1:0-5967 GCA_041183145.1 Bacteroidota bacterium
ATGCCGGATTCTCAGGTCTTTTTGTTGGTGAAACAACCTATCCCACAACAGATGATCATTTGTATGTTAATACCATTGCAGGCATCCCATGTATCGACATCGTGAATATGGATCCTTCCACACAGCGTTACGGTGATTACCACCATACACACAATGATAGTACTCAAATTATTGACACTTCTACACTTAAGGCTGTAGGAACTGTGCTTATGGAGGTGATATACCGTGAATTTTGATTTTTAACCTCAAGATAACATGGCTTACGTATTGGTTCTGTAAATTTATACCTGTAACAGATTGAGAAAATTTCTTTACATAGCTCAAATTCTTATTTGTTTCTGCGTCAATAACCTAAAAGCGCAGATAATTGATGATTTTTCTGACAATGATTTTACCAATAATCCTACCTGGAGCGGTGATGCTTCTGAGTTCACCGTAAATGCTCAACAGGAGCTTCAACTCAATGCCAGTATTGCCGGAAGCTCATTTCTATCCCTTCCTTTTTCCTCTGTTCTGAACAATGAATGGAGATTCTCCATCAGTCAAAATTTCGCCTCATCAGCCAATAATTTTTCCCGATTCTATCTCATTGCTGATGATGATTCTCTTGAAAATCCATCACTGAATGGCTACTATCTGCAATTTGGTGAAAATGGCAGCCTTGATGCGGTAGAGCTATTCAAACAAACCGGTACGTCTGCAGTGTCTGTTGCCCGCGGTGCCGATGGCTCAATTGCATCAGCCTTCAATATTGCAATCAAGGTTACCTGTGATAATGCAGGTGTCTGGAATCTTTATGTCGATCCTGCAGGCGGAAATGCTTTTCAACTTCAGGCATCCGGCAACGATGCATCCATTACCTCCGGTGTTGCAGCTGGCTGGGTATGCAAATACACGGTTTCAAATATCAGCAACTTCACTCTCGATAATGTTTATATAGGTTCGCCTGTAATCGATACAACACCTCCTGCCATTCTCTCCGTATCTGCTGTTTCCGCTTCTCAGGTCGATATTCTTTTTTCCGAACCGGTTGAACAATCAAGCGCTGAAAATTCAGGCAATTATCAAATCAACAATGCCATAGGTCAGCCTTTTTCTGCTCAGCGTGACGCTGTGAATTCTTCGCTTGTACATCTTTCTGTAAATAGTCTTACAAACGGACAGACCTACCAGTTGACGGCTGGTGGAGTGCTAGACTTTGCCTCTAATTCGCTCCCCCCGGGTTCAACATACAGCTTTTCTTACCTGCTGCCCGTGGCCGCTTCTTTCGGTGATGTCATCATTAATGAAATCATGGCTGACCCAAGCCCTCAGGTTGCACTGCCTAACGCCGAGTACATAGAAATTCATAACACAACAAATTCTGCATTTGATCTCAGCTCCTGGACGATATCTGATGGCACTTCCTCCGGAACTATTCCTGCTTTTATGCTTTTACCCGGGTCCTATGCTATTCTTACATCCACAAGCAATGCACCGCTCTTTGCCGCATTCGGCAATGTGATTCCTGTCCCGTCATTTCCATCTGTCAATAACTCCGGGGAAATATTAATACTTGCTGATGCCTCCGGTCTTGCCGTTGACAGTGTTCGTTTTGATTTGTCCTGGTATCAGGATGTGGTTAAAGCAGACGGTGGATGGTCGCTCGAACTGATTAATATCACGCTACCTTCTAACTGCAGCGGTGCTTCTAATTGGATTGCATCTTTCAACAATTCGGGAGGTACCCCTGGAAGCCAGAATTCTGTCTGGACCAATACGCCTGATATTCAAAGCCCGTCTTTACTATCAGTTTCAGTCGTTAACGCCAACCTTTTGCAGGTTTGTTTCAGTGAGGCATTGAGTCCCGACGTTTCACTTATCCCCGGAAACTGGACTGTTCCCGGCGTCGGTAATCCATCCGTAGTCACTGCATCTTCAAATTGTTTGCTGCTGAGTTTTATTCTCTCCTTTCAACAGGGCCAAAATTATCAGCTCAGTTTTTCTTCACTGACAGATTGCTCAGGTAATGTTCTCGGTGCAGGCAGTGCAGCTTTTTTATACTCGCTTGCAGAACCTTTTGACATTGTTATAAGTGAAATATTTGCTGACCCCGGGCCTCAGGTCGCACTTCCTGCCTTTGAGTTTCTCGAGTTGCATAATACCACATCAAATGATCTGTCTCTTAGCGGCTGGACCCTCACAGTAGGTGCATCAGACTATGCCATTCCTGCCGTTACCGTCTCTGCTGATAGTTTTATTATTGTTACCGCAGTATCTGCAGCACCCGATTTTGTGCTTCTTGGTCAGACAATCGGATTGCCCGGCCTAACGTCTACTTCACTTACAAACACCGGAACCACATTAATATTAAGAAACGATGCAGGCCTTATCATTCACAGCATCACCTACAGTGATCAATGGTATAACGATCCCGTGAAGGCAGATGGTGGTTGGTCGCTGGAAATGATTGATCCATCAAATCCCTGCGCTGGCGCAACAAACTGGATGGCATCTGTGAACGCAAACGGAGGGTCACCGGGAAGAACAAATTCTGTAAATGCTTCAAATCCCGATAATACCGCACCGGTGATTGCCTCTGTCAGAGTTATAAACAGCAATAATCTTGAAGTAGTTTTTTCTGAACCTGTAATCAATGCTGCCGCTATCGTTGCTGCTGATTTTTCAGTGAATGGCGGGGTAGGTGCAGCTTCTTCGGTCACACTCTCAGGAAACCCGGCCACCATTTTGCAGTTGGGGTTTTCTAATGCTATGGCTTCATCACAAATTTACCAGTTAAGCACTGCTTTTCCTTTGATTGATTGTGCAGGTAATGCTTCCGCTGGGGTGCAGTCTGTTGCTTTTTCTACCTATGAGGCAGGACTTTTTGACGTTGTTATTAATGAAATCATGGCTGATCCTGATCCGGTTGTCGGTTTGCCCTCCTGCGAATTTGTTGAACTATACAACACCTCAAGCTTCCCCATAAATGTTTTTAACTGGAAATTTAGTTCGGGAACTTCAACTAAAATCCTTCCCTCTGCAACAATTCAGCCTGGAGGTTTTTTAATTCTATGTTCTACGCAGGCACTTGCACTGCTGCAACCTTTTGGTAATTGCCTGGCTGTACCCGGCCTGTCTACTTCTGCCTTAACAAACACAGGAACCTCCCTTTCTATTGCAGATACTTCCGGAAGAGTCATTCATTCAGTTTTTTATTCTGACTCCTGGTATTCCAATGAAGACAAAGATGATGGTGGTTGGGCACTGGAGCAGATTGATCCTTTGAATCCATGCGGTGAACGCAAAAACTGGAGAGTATCTGCTGACGTTTCCGGAGGCACTCCCGGTCGCATCAATTCTGTTAATGCCCTTAATCCTGACCTAACACCGCCCTCATTGAATGCTGTTTGTCCAGTTAGCGGCAATCTTATAGAAGTAAAATTTTCCGAAATTCTTGATAGCGCTCTAATTGCCAATCCTGCAAACTATAGCATTCCGGGCTTTGGTTCCCCTACCTCTGTGCAACTTGGTCAACCACCCTTCAGATCGGCAACACTTAATTTTCCGCAACTGTTCAACCCATCTCAGGGCTATACGCTTCTAGTGAATGCCGCAGTTAAAGATTGTGCAGGAAATTCTTATGTTGCAAATGGCTTTGCCGATTTCTATTTTGGCCTTGCTGAACCTTATCAGGTGCAAATAAACGAATTGATGGCCGATCCCGATCCACCCGTTGGTTTGCCGGATGTGGAGTACCTTGAAATTCATAATACACTCAATTTCCCTGTTAGTCTTCTTGATTGGCGCCTGCAGTCCGGTTCATCAAATCTTACTCTCAGTTGTTTCTCCATCCCATCAAACGGATATCTTGTTTTTACAACATCAGGTACCGGAGATAAACTGTTTCCAAATTCTTACGAATTAGCTGGTTGGTCTGGCCTAACCAATTCCGGGACAAACATTGCGCTCTATGATTATTCCGGAAAAGTGATTTCCCAACTTGCTTTTTCAGATTCGTGGTACGGTAATTCAGCCAAACAAGACGGAGGGTGGTCACTGGAACAAATTGATCCAAACAATCCCTGTGGAGGCCCGGAAAACTGGGCAGCTTCAAAAGATTCCAGTGGCGGAACGCCGGGTATGGTAAACAGTTTGAATGCTCCTAACCCTGATCTTGTTTCTCCCATGGTTTCAAATGCATTATGGCTAGATTCAATAAGGACTGAATTGAGATTTGCCGAGTCGATGAAACTTTCTTCTCTCCTGAATGCCCAGTCTTATCTCATTACCCCGGGGAATATTAAACCTATAGAAGTTACTCCTTTGGCTCCCTCTTTCAATGCAGTGATTCTTCGGTTTGCTGAGCCTCTTTCTGAGTCGGTAGTATATACAGTTAAGGTAAATTCCAGTGTCAGTGACTGTGCAGGAAATTCGATAGCCCTAGTTGATTCGGCCCGTTTCGGTAAGCCCTCAGATCCCGCTCAAGGCGACCTTTTGATAAATGAAATAATGTTCTATGCTAAAGATAATTCTGTTGACTTTATCGAAATATATAATAAATCTTCAAAGATAATTGATTTAAGTCTCCTCCGACTTTCAAATTGGGATACCATCAACCAGTTACCCTTAAACGCCGGAAATTTAGCTCCTGAAGGTTACCATATTTTACCGGGACAGTTTCTTTCGGTTACGGAATCCTCAAAAAAGGTGAACGACCATTATTTTTCCCGGAATCCTGTTTGGTTTTGCCAGAGCGATGAATTGCCTGCGCTAAATGCCTCTGGGGGAACCGTATCATTAGTTAGAAACGACGGCTCTTTACTGGAATTCGCTTATTTCTCGCCTGAAATGCACTTTCCTCTGTTAAATGAAACCAAAGGGGTCTCTTTGGAACGTATATCCATGGAAAGGCCGGCTGATGACAGAACCAATTGGACATCTGCATCTTTTCAGGTCGGCTTTGCAACGCCATCCTACGAAAATTCGCAAGCAGGTATTATCATGACACCTGGCGGCGAGCTAACGCTTTCCTCTGAAATCTTCTCTCCTGACAATGATGGCTTTCAGGATGTGTTGCAGGTTTCCTATTCACTTGGATTTCCTGCAGGCGCCGGTACTGCTGTGATTTTTGATGTAAAAGGCAGGGAGGTTGTCACCCTGTTTAGAAATCGTTTACTTGGCTCTGAAGGTGTCTTTTCCTGGGATGGAACCACTTCAGATAATTTAAAAGCTGATATTGGAATTTATGTAATTTTTCTAGAGTATTTCGATCAAACAGGCCGGCAAAAAAGGCTGAGAAAGGCGATAGTCGTTGGCGGCAAAATCTGACCATTATTTTTCCAATTTTTACGGGCGTTCTGGCAACATATTTGTTAACTTAGTGTTCTTTTTGTGAAATGTATTCTTTGCCGAAATGCCTTATTTTTTGTTTTCTCCTGTTTTTGACTGGAGCAACATTCGCCACACATAACAGGGCAGGAGAGATTACATTTGAGCAAATAGGCCCGCTCTCTTTCAAGTTTGTTATAACCACCTACACGGATCCCTCTGTTACTGCTGATCGCTGTTGTCTAACCATACATTTTGGTGACGGTGACAGCGCTGAGGTCATAAGACTCAATGGCCCTCCCGGTCCTTGTGACTGCCAGCCTACTGCCCCCTTCGGTGAAATTGTTGTCCCTGGTGTGGTCAAAAAAAATGTGTACGAAGGCATTCATACCTATCCGGGGCCCGGCACCTACGGTATTTATGTATCAGACCCTAATCGTAATGAAGGAATTGTGAATATGCCCGGGTCCGTAAATGTGGTCTTTTTTCTTCAGACCACAATCCGTATTTCTGCCTCACCTTCGACTGGTGGTCTGAACTCATCCCCAATTTTGTTTAACATGCCAATCGACAATGCCTGCGCATGTAAACGTTTTATACACAACCCCGGTGCTTTTGATCCAGACCCTCAGGATAGTCTGTCATATGCCCTTGGTC
>JBEGML010000201.1:0-3235 GCA_041183145.1 Bacteroidota bacterium
AACTGCAATTCGGATACCTTTTCCCGAAATGCCGGCAGCTGAAAAAACCGAGTCCTCCATAACACCTGTCTGAAGGGCAATGAGGTCGTCCGGAATTGAATTTTGAATAGCCCGGGTTGAAAGTAAAGAGGCAGATTCACCGGCCAATAAAGGCTCAACAGATTTTACATAAGGTAGCGAGCTGATACCGGTAATATCCCCTGTATAAAGCAGTACCGCATTAAGCCACCGGCTGCTGCCACATACAGAGTCAGATAAGTTTCCTAGTTGCTCCAGATAGAATTCATTAACCGGCCATTCCTCAGGTGCCATGGGATTAATTCCCAAAGCAGCCTTTTTATCAAGTGAGTTTGGGTGGAAAAAACGCTCGGGGTGAAAAGTCTGATTTCCCTTATCACTAAGGTAAACTATGTAGCCTGAAGAATCGGCTGAAGCATGAAAAAGCTGTAAAAACAGAAAGCAAACTAAAAGTGCTCCGAATCCTGAAAATATGCGCATTGTGGCAAAATTAACGTTCATTACTGTTACTCTTGCATGCGGTAACTATTTTTGGCAGATGAAAAAATGGATTGACCTCAGGAGTGATACAGTAACCAGACCGGGAAAAGAAATGCTTCATGCCATGATGATGGCGGGTGTTGGCGATGATGTTTTCGGTGAAGACCCGACTGTGAATGAACTTGAACATCACAGCTCAGAAATGTTCGGCATGGAAGCAGCGTTGTTTTGTCCCTCAGGAACCATGACCAACCAGATTGCTATTAAGGTGCATACCAGACCGGGCGATGAACTCATTTGTGATTCCTCAGCGCATATTCTGAATTATGAAGGAGGGGGAATTGCCTCGAATGCCCTCGTTCAATCAAGAGTGTTGCAAGGTGATAGAGGACGCCTGAATGCAGAACAAATAGAAAAAGCCATTAATCCTGCTTTCGACTGGCTGGCTAGAACCAGTCTGGTTTGTCTTGAAAATACCGTTAACAGGGGCGGAGGAAGCTGTTATGATATTAGTGAAATATCAAAGATTGCCACCATGTGCAAGAAACATCAACTAGCTTTTCATCTCGATGGAGCCAGGATTTTTAATGCCATTGTATTAAAAGGAGATAGGATGAAAGAATATGGAACTTACTTCGATAGTATTTCCGTTTGCCTTTCTAAAGGACTTGGGGCACCGGTAGGCTCACTTTTGCTTGGCAGCGGTGATTTTATTAAAGAGGCGAGGAGGGTGAGAAAAAGAATGGGGGGAGGGATGAGGCAAGCCGGTTTTCTGGCGGCAGCAGGACTTTATGCATTAAAAAACCACATTTCAAAACTTGCCGAAGATCATGCAAATGCGCAGGAGCTTTTTCTTGCTATCAATGGCAAATCATGGGTAAAAGACATTTTTCCGGCTGAGACAAACATTGTTCTTTTTGAACTTGCAGCACATTTACCCGGACAAATCTTCAATCAAAAACTGCGGGATGAGGGAATTTTGGTAAGTAGCTTTTCGGGGCAGAGCGTTAGAATGGTTACGCATCTGGATGTTAGTCGTGAGGAAATCAGAAAAGTAATCTCGGTGCTGCAGACCTTTGGGGATTAGCATTCGGTGATGCCCTCGTCAGAAGTGGGTTTAGCAAAGCGGGCAGGATTTATTTAAATCCTGTTATCAGGGACAAAAATTATTCCCAAGTATGATAACAGCCTCCTCGTTTCCCAGTCTTTTACTTTTTCTCCAGTCTTTACAGGCACCTTCAAAATCACCTAAAAACTTTTTTGACCAACCGCGGTTATTGTAAGCTTCCTGATTTCCCGGATCTATTTCGAGAACAAGGTTAAAATCCGCCATCGCCTCTTCGTATTTTCCAAGTTTGTTGAAGGCACTTCCACGACTGGTTAGAGCGAAGAGGTGCCCCGGATTTTCCTCAATTATGAAACTAAAATCAGTAATGGCATCTTCATATTTCTGGTTCAGTGTGTTTGCGAACCCTCTTTTTAGAAAGTAATTCATGTTAGAACTGTCTGCCATTATGGCTTTGGAGTATGAGTCAACAGCCCCCTGATAGTCTCCGCTTCTTTCCTTCTGTTCCGCCTCCCTAAAAAAAGACTCACCGGGCTTTGGCTGTGCAAATACGGCACAGGAAATAAAAACGAACAAAATCAAACAATAATTTGTCTTGAAACTGAGCATAAATCTGATATTTGGCACACGAAAAGAACCTACTGAAACTGTTGTAGGTTCTTAACGTAAAAGTAACACATGGAATTTATTTTCCCATCTCGTTCCATAAAAAAATGAGTAAAAATTCTGCTGAGAGTGATTGGCAGAGGATAGTCTGCCTGTTCTCATTATTATTAATAATTGTAACAGGTGAATGCCACGCGCAAGATCCCTTCAAAATTTACGGGAAATTTATTGTAGATGATGGTAAAGTCACCGGAGCCATGATTAAAGTGGAAAAAAACGGGAAGCAGGTGAGGTTGGAGGAGGTTACAAAATCTCGTTTTGATTATCCATTGGAATATGATTGTGAGTATATTTTTTCCTACATAAAGGATGGTTACATTACCAAAAAGGTTGCGGTATCTACCTTTGTTCCAAAAGAAAAACAGTCACTTGAGTTTGAGCCATTCAAGTTCGACGTGGAGATATTCAAACAATATGAAGGCGTAAACACGGTGATTTACAATCAGCCGGTTGGTAAAATCAGGTTTAATGACGTTCTAAATGAATTTGATTACGATACAGACTATACAAAGTCTATACAGAGTGAATTGGCGAAAGCCGAAAAAGCATTGAAAGAAAAGCAAAAACAGGAAAGAGAACTTTTGGAGAAACTTGAAAAGGAAAAAGAACTGGCACAAAAGCAAAAAGAGAAGGAGGAAAAAGTGAAACCTCAAGAGGAGAAAAAGGTGGTCGTAAATGAAACCAAGCCGCCACCAAAACCCGAAAAGGAAGAAAAAATCGTTAGCACTAAAACCGGACGCACTGACCCTGAGAAAAAACCGGAACTAACCGGAAGAAAGGAATCTAAATTTGAGCCCGGTCTGGTTGGAATGGTTACCATGAAAAGCTATACTTCTGCAGTTTACGGATACCCGGTTATGGATGGGCGTTATGGCTGGATCAACTATGGGGATGGGACAGGTATTCATGAAATTTCCACCAAGGAAGAGTATGATGCCTTGGCAGCGAGGTATCTGGTGAAATAGGGTGTTTTTTTTACTCCTTTTAGTTAACATAATATTAATT
>JBEGML010000202.1:0-3619 GCA_041183145.1 Bacteroidota bacterium
GGAACCGGAAAAACGGGTGCATTTCTTATACCATTATTGCATAGAATTTGTGGTGCAACGCAGCCTGGGCTGAAGGCGTTAATCATTGTTCCAACCCGTGAGCTGGCGATTCAAATTGATCAGAATCTTCAGGCGATGGCATATTTTACCCAAGTTTCCGGAACGGCAATTTATGGTGGAGGTTCCGGAGTTTCTTTTGAGCAAGAGAAAAAGGCTCTTTCCGGGGGCGCTGATATTGTTATTGCAACACCCGGTCGTTTAATCAGTCATCTTAATCTGGGATATGTTCAAACGCGAGACGTTCAGGTTTTGGTAATGGATGAAGCCGACAGGATGCTTGATATGGGTTTTCTTGAGGATATCACGAAAATCATCAAGGCGCTTCCTGAAAAAAGACAGACGCTGCTTTTTTCGGCCACCATGCCCCCCAAGATCCGAGAGCTGGCATCTAAATATCTTAATCATCCATTTGAGGTTTCACTGGCGGTTTCCAAGCCTGCGGAAGGGGTAGATCAGAAGGTTTATTTTGTTTTTGAGAGTCAGAAAACACAGCTACTCAGACACTTGCTTTCGATGCATACCTTTCAAAGCATGATTTTGTTTTCATCTTCGAAAGACAAGGTAAAACAGTTAGGAAAAGATCTCAGGCAATTAGACGTTAGAGTTGCAGTAATTCACAGTGATCTTGATCAGGAGCAAAGAAATGAGGTGATGACCGATTTTCGTGCAAGACGAATTCAATTGCTTGTAGCTACGGATATTCTGAGCAGAGGTATTGATATTGATTCAATCGGATTGGTTATCAATTATGATGTGCCTCATGATGCGGAAGACTATGTTCATCGCGTTGGGCGTACCGCAAGGGCTGAATCCAAGGGGATGGCTGTAACTTTTGTCACTCCACAGGATGCTCAGAAACTCTCGCGTATTCAAAGGCTTATTGAGAGAGAAATACCTGTTGGCGAGGTGCCTTCGGAGCTGGGCGCTACTCCTACGCCCGAAGATTTGTTGTCGGCTGCAAGGAAGAAGTCGGGAAATCGTCGTGGTAATGGCAGGTCAGAAAATAGACCTAGGCATAAAAAGCCTTCACAAGGGAAATGATTTAGCCTTTGGCTCCGTTGACCATGGTATCGGCATTGAACCAGTAGGCCTTTCCGGTAGATATTTCCATACAGCGGAAACCACTCCCGAAAGGTTCAATTTTTTTATAGCTTTTGCCAGAATTATCAAAGAAAATAGATCCTTCTGAAATATTAGCAACAGGCAGTTTGTGGTTATTCGTGACGATTAAGACAGGGTTTACCTCGGCAACTGGGCTAAAAAGATAAAAATGCCCGCTGTTGTTTTCCCTGCAACGGTATCTTTTTCTGACGCGAGGTCCTTTTGTAAATTCTCTTCCCCTGGAGGCAGTAAATACTGCGCCTTCGGGAAGTTCTTCAAGATGCACAAGCGATGAAGATGTTTTGTCGAATTTTTTTAGGCACCTGAGTAAATTATCATCTGAACAGGAAGAAGCAGCGGGATTTAGCAAATAATCATCAAGAGCAATCTCAAGTGAATCAGGGAAAATTTTTTTCAGAATAAAAGGCCTCATAGCCATTCTGAATTCTTGCTTCCATTCTAATCCATGAGGTTTGATTTTGTCACCATGCTTTTTATGAGCAGTAAGGTGAGCGATTTCATGAACAAGTGTGATCAGAAATGCGTAGGGATTGAGGTTGTGATTGACACTTATTCGAGGTCTTCTGTAACCATTCCCAAATCTATAATCTCCGTATTTACTGTGTCTTTCGTGCGAAATATGTAAATCAAAATTAAGCTCAATTATCCATGAAGACAAGATATTTGCAGCTTCCGGAGGAACATAGCCCGACAGCAAGTGTTCGAATTTTTTCCGCAGCACCTCCTGATTCATAAAAGAGATTAATCTAGTTTCAGCACAGCCATGAAAGCTTGTTGTGGAATTTCAACGTTCCCAACCTGCCTCATTCTTTTCTTTCCTTCTTTTTGTTTTTCAAGAAGTTTTCTTTTCCGGCTAATATCACCGCCGTAACATTTTGCAGTAACGTCTTTTCGCAGAGCTTTTATAGTTTCGCGTGCAATGATTTTTGCACCTATTGCGGCCTGAATGGGAATTTCAAACTGTTGTCTAGGAATAAGTTCTTTCAGTTTTTCACAGATTTTTTTCCCGAAATCATAAGCATTGCTCCTGTGAATGAGCGCTGAAAGGGCGTCAACCTGTTCGGCGTTTAGTAGAATATCAAGTTTAACAAGGTCTGACTCCTTGTATCCGATAGGATGGTAGTCGAAAGATGCATAGCCTTTTGAAATTGTTTTCAGTCGGTCATAAAAATCAAACACGATTTCTCCCAGCGGCATATCAAAATTGAGTTCAACTCTATCGGTGGTAAGGTATATTTGATTTGTAAGTATACCTCGTTTTTGAATACAGAGACTCATAACCGGTCCGACGAATTCAGACTTAGTTATGATCTGTGCTTTAATGAAGGGTTCTTCGACTTTGTCTAGTTTTGTTACATCCGGCAAGTCGCTTGGGTTTCTTACCGGAATAACTTCTCCTTTAGTTGAATAGGCAATGTATGAAACGTTGGGAACAGTTGTAATAACCGTCATATCGAATTCTCTTTCCAGTCTTTCCTGAATGATTTCCATATGGAGCATCCCGAGAAATCCGCAACGAAATCCGAAGCCCAAAGCTGCTGAAGATTCAGGCTCGAATGTGAGCGAGGCGTCGTTTAGTTGTAGTTTTTGCATGGAGGCTCTTAATTCCTCATAATCATCAGTATCAACGGGATAAATTCCTGCGAAAACCATAGGTTTAACCTCTTCAAATCCCATGATGGCATCTTTACATGGGTTTTCGAAATGCGTTATGGTGTCACCAACTTTTACTTCGCGCGCATCTTTGATTCCGGAAATGATATAACCAACATTGCCTGCACTGATTTGATTTTTAGGAAGTAAATCAAGCTTCAGCACACCTATTTCTTCGGCCAGGTAGTCACGTTCTGTGTTAACAAATTTTACATGGTCGCCTTTTTTAAGTGTGCCATTAAGGATTTTGAAATAGGCAATAATTCCCCTGAACGAGTTGTAAACAGAATCAAAAATTAAGGCTTGAAGAGGTGCGTTAACTTCACCTTTAGGGCAGGGTACGCGTTCAATTATAGCTGCCAGAATTTCACTAACTCCCATTCCTGTTTTGCCGCTGGCTCCGATGATTGCATCGCGCTTACATCCTATAAGATCCACGATTTGGTCTTTTACCTCTTCCGGGTTCGCGCTCGGAAGATCCAGCTTATTGAGAACGGGAATAATTTCAAGATCATGCTCCAATGCCAGATACAAGTTGCTGATGGTTTGCGCCTGAATGCCCTGAGCAGCATCTACAATTAACAAAGCGCCCTCACAGGCGGCGATGGAGCGGGAAACCTCGTAACTAAAGTCTACGTGACCCGGAGTGTCAATAAGATTTAGAAGATATTTCTTGCCATTCCATTCGTAATCCATTTGAATTGCATGGCTCTTTATGGTGATTCCTCTTTCGCGTTCAAGATCCATATCATCAAGTACCTGAGCCTGAAGCTCTCGTGAGGAT
>JBEGML010000203.1:0-6995 GCA_041183145.1 Bacteroidota bacterium
AGAGAGACCTGGTTTTTCTATGGTGCTATGTATGTCAGCTATGGCATTAACGTGGCGTTGGGAATTGCATTATTTATTCCCTATTATCTCTATTTCTTCGATATTGCCGTGCACTGGTTTCTCATTATAATGAGTTTAATCATCCTGATTTCATTTCCATACGTTACGCGATTGTCAAGAGCCATATGGATTAACATTTTTGAAAAATATCAGGACGCGGAAAAACCAATAACAGAAAGGGATGTTTGAAACAGAATACAGGCAAACGACCGGCCCTTGTCCGGTCATACAATTACCCGAATCAAAAAGTGAGAGCAACAGAGCCCTCATACTGGATTACCTGTATCCGGGCAGGAAGCAGCTGGGGAATTTATCATCAGCAAGTGACACCACCGAGCTTAGAAAAGCAATTTACGCCATAAAAAACAGCAGAGATGGAAGCACAGAGATTCATGCCGGACAGGGAGGAACAAGTTTTCGTTTCTTAATGGCAGCTCTTGCAGTGAGCCCGGGAGAGTATTTACTAAAGGCGCATCCGCAGGTTCTGGCAAGGCCCTGGGAGGAGCTGAAGGAAGGGCTTACAAAGCTTGGAGCAGATATTGTTTTTAATCCGGATTCGGGTGGGAGTTTTACGATAAAAGGAAAAATTCTGGAAGGCGGAGAGCTGAGCCTGAGTCACGACACCTCGAGTCAGTTTGCATCATCACTGATGATGTCTGGTGCCTGCATGCGCAGTGGAATTTCGGTGAAATTTAAAAAGAAACCTGTTTCTTTTCCATACCTTATGATGACAGCGAATCTGATGCAGGAGTTTGATCTCAGAGTAAGGCTGAACGAAAAAGGATTCAGAGTGTGGCCGGCGAGTCTCTCGCCCGGCACCTTTCCCTTTCCTTGGTCGGCAGAGGCCGATTGGTCTTCTGCCGCATTCTTCTATACCGCTTTGCTGCTGCACCCTGATCTGGAAGAAATTTTTCTTGAAGGTCTCGACCTCAATTCCCAGCAGGCAGATGTGGCAGCAGCAGAAATTTTTCATTCTTTGGGTATAGAGAGCATAAGAGAGAAAAACGGCGTTAAAATCAAAAAAAACAAAAGCGCCGAGCCTCGTGAATATTACGATCTTAGTGATTGTCCGGATTTATTTCCACCTCTGTCACTAGCGCTTGCCTTCCTCGGTAAAACCAGCAACATAACAGGAATTCAGCATCTTGCGGTAAAAGAAAGTAACCGTGGCGCTGCCATGGAAAATACACTCTGGCAAATGGGATACAGTGTTAAGTTTGACGGGAAGATGTTTTCGTTCTATCCTCATCCTGCCGCAAAGAAGCAGGAGGCCTATCCTGAAACACTACTTGACCATAGATTGTGCATGACCTATGCCCTACTTCCGCTCATAAGTCTGGAAACAAAAATCAAGTGCAGCGACCATCCGGATGTTTGTGCCAAATCATTCCCTGATTTTTTTCATCAGGCAGAAAAAATTGGTCTTTTTCTCAAAAGCTGACTCTCAACTGAACCTTGATATCGTTCCTTGCCGGACCGGATATTTCATTCAGAGAACCTTCACTGATAACAGAGCGGTTTACATACAAAGTATTTGAGTAGCGCAGCCAAAGCTCAGTATTTCTGCCGATATCGTACTTAATTAGAAAATAAAAGCGACTCCCCTTTTCAAAATAGGCAGGAAAGGAAAATGCATAAAGCACATCAGATTCCAAAGCATATAAACGGGTATCAAAACCATCGGTATCGAAGAGTGCATATCTCAGCGTCAGGTTTAGAGGCAGATCCATGGGTTTGTAGCTGATATCGTGGTAAAGCATAAAACCCTCCTGTATCTTGCCATTTTCGGTAAATCTCACCCACTCTACCCGGTTACGAAAACGCAGTGATGGCAGAACAGGATAAATGATGTTGAACCTCAGATTTTCTCTTACGGTGTTCGCAGGAAAGTCGATAGGGTTATCAGGTAAGGATACATCATAGGGCCGTACCCTATTTCGGTACCTAAGGTACATCTCAGTTTTTTTAGAAGGAATATAATTTAGTTGCACCAGATAATCACGACCGTTTACGGGGGCTGATGCATTATAGCTGAGCCATGGGAAGCGGAATAAGTCATAATACCCATTCAATGAAACTGTTTTCCAGGGTCTGAGGGTAAAACCTGTTAGCAGACCCTTTTCATTGGCACTTCTGGTAGCCTCACCAACGGTGTTTGCGTAAAGATTCTGGTAGTCACGAGCGAAGTTACGCCAGACCATACTCAAGGCAAAGCGGGGATCAAGAGAAGCAACGAGGCCACTGATTGCTGCCAATCCGCCATTGGCTGAACGTGAAAATTCACCGAAGTAATTGATATTTCTCCAAACGCCCTGATAGTCTAAACCTGCATTAAAATTATTACCCGAGGAAAATTCGAAACGGTTGTAAAGACCAAGCTCACGACGCAAGGGCGCACTGTATCCGCTTGATACGGCAGTTAATCCGAGGTTTAGCGCCTTGCCCCTGAAATTAAAATTTCCACCTGCAAAGGATTCTGTGATGGCATCTTTATCTGCAAGTTCAGATGGTGTGCGATGCAGACCTGAAAGCTGAAAGGAAGAGACTTCACTGATCTGGTTGTCTAAGGAATCAAATCTGGCAACGTTCGCATCAATTTTCTTTCTGGAAGCAAAAGCCGTGATTTCCCATTTACCGAATGCCACTGTGGCAGCAGCTCCACGCATGAAAAGAGCTTCATTAATAGAGTTGGAAGGAACAATTCCTCTGGCATTCCTTTTAACCAAAAGCGGATCAGCCGATTTGCCGAAACCCTGCCCCATCCAGAAAGTGAGACCCTGACCAAACTGTGCCAGATAATCACCAAACACCAAAGTTTTAAACTTCCATATTTTTCTGAAAGCCAGATGACCACTGTAGAAATCAAACCCCTGCCTGTTGCTGCCCTTAAAAAATTCCTCACCGGGGTCATTTTCGGCGTTCAGAGCCAGAGAAATGCGGTTTCCGTAGGTAAACCGGTAACGCGTAAAAAAGCCCTGAGGCCGACCCAAAAATCTGGAATTGGGGTTTGCCAGCAGCAGAGAATCAGAGGCCGGAGAAAAACCTGCCTGTGCATTCAACACCTGTTGAAAACGAAAAATCAAAGCATGTTTTCCATATTTAAGAGCATCGGAAAAACGATAGAGCGACTGATCAAAACGACTTTCAACCTTTACGAATGGAAGAATTCTTCTTACCGACTCCAGATCAAAACCATCCACACCCTGAAGTTCATAAATAGAAATGAGTTTGCCGGCTTTGTCTATGTGCCTCAACAGAGAGGCAATCTGAATGTCGGTGAGCAGATTCAGGTTTTTAAGGTCATCAGCAGAACAATCATTCAGGTTCAGGGGATGATCACGGTAATAAACCAATTCCTCCAGAAGGTTGGAATAATCGGTTTCAGCATCCTCCTGACCCTCAGTTAAAGTCTCGATTCTTTGTTCTATCTGCGTATCCTTCTTTAAATCAGTCTGTTCTTGTGCCAAAGCACTTGTAATCAATAAATTAAAAAAAAGAATCAACAAGGCTGAAATGCCTGCTGCAGCTTGGCCTGAAAAAATATTTTTTCTGAAGTTCAGAATACTTATTTTTAAAGTCCCAAATTAAGCAATTGCGGCATACATTTTATGAAAAATCTCTCCTTCGCCCTTTTTTTCTTGCTTCTCCTACTATACAAGACAACAAGCAGTTCAGCGCAGCCTGCAAAAGTGCATTTCAAATCGGCTCTCGACAGAATTGAGGCTCGCGAATTTGAAAAAGCCATATTAAATCTTGAGAAAGCCATTGAAGCAGACAGCATGTATCCCGAGGCCCACGAAAAAAGAGCCTGGTGTTATTACAATATTGGATCATTTGAAAAAGCTACAAAAGATTACAAGGTTGCTCGCAGAAGAAAACCACAAGACAAAGAGCTTAAAGAACAGTTTGCCATTTGCCTGACAAGAAATGAGAACTTCGATGAAGCAGAAAAAATCCTGAATGAATTACTCAACGAGAAGAAAAAAAATCCGGAGCTCTTTACTTATCGCGCGGAATGCCGGGTTAAAAGCGGAAATTACAATGGTGCTATAGAAGATGGGAATATCGCAGCCGAAGACGACAAGAAGAATCACAGGGCGCGATTTATACGCGCAATAGCCTATGATAGTCTCAAAAACATACAAATGGCCATTATGGATTATGAAAAAGCCATCTCCATTTATGAAAAGTATTTTGCAGAGGAACGAGCTTCGGATTCTCAGACCCTACGAAAATATTTCACTTCGCCCATGTTGATGTGCATGAAAAACAACGATCCGGATAAAGCTCTGCAATTTTCAGAAAAAGGCCTACAGCTTTTGTCAGGCGATGCAGAATTAATCTGGCTGCGCGGAAGATGTTATGCAAACAAAATGCAGTGGGTGAATGCCATACAGGAGTTTAACAAAAGCATTTCGCAAAACGACCGAAATTCGGAATATTTCACCGACAGAGGTTTTGCATTCCTGAGCCAATCTAAAAATGAGGAGGCATTGTCAGATTTCTCAAGAGCACTTATTCTGAACGGTAAATCTCATAGGGCCTTTTATGGAAAAGCCGGCGCAGAGCAGGCTTTGAATATGACCAAAGAAGCCATGACAGACTACGAGAAAGCCATGTTGATATGGCCCGGAAATAAAACTTACAAGGAGGCCTTTGCCAAAGCGCAGGAAGCGTACAGAGAAAAATTCCGTGAGCATGATAAACCTGAAGTGGTTATTTCTAAACCCTACATCAAAGCAGATGGCAACATGGTAGTACCAAGAGATGAGCAGGCCTTTGAAATTCAGGGAATGGCCAAGGACAAAAGTCAGATTGCCTCCATCAAGATAAACGACATAGCAGTCGATTTTGATGCTTCAAGCCTGAATCCGGTTTTCGTTCACAGAATGCAGACAGGCAATTATCAAAATATCACCATTACAGTTACCGATGTGTTCGGAAATACTTCAGTGAGCAGATATCCGGTTTTAAGATCAGAAATGAGCCCTCCCTCCATTGCGGTTAACATACCTGAAGCAAAAGGCAATGTGCTGACCATTCCTGACAGAAATGATTACAAGATGTATCTCGAAGGACAGATCAGCGATCAGAGTCTGATTGAAAGTATTAAAGTCAATAATGTTTCAGCGGCTTTCAATACCATGCAAACAAATCCTTCCTTTGCTGTTTCGCTTGATGTTGCAGGAGTAGAAAAAATTGAGATTGTTGCGAAAGATGAAAACGGCAACTCGGGCACTGCCAACTACACGCTTAACAGAAGCAGTAACCTTCAGGAGGTAGTGAACCCAATGGGAAAGACCTGGGTCATATTCATAGAGAATTCCAACTATCAATACTTACCCTCACTGGATGCTGTTTCAAATGATATTGCGGTAGTAAAACGATCGATGACCGGATACAGAATTGACAGTATCATCACCAGAAAAAATCTCAGCAAGACAGAAATGGAAAGATTCTTCTCTATTGATTTAAGAAATATGGTGAACAAATATGATGTTGCCTCGCTTATGATTTGGTATTCAGGTCATGGTAAGGTTACCACCGACAACGGTTATTGGCTGCCGACAGACGCAAACAAAAAAGACGAATACTCTTTTTTCCCAACCACAAATCTCAAAGGATACTTAAAATCATATAAAACGGTAAAGCATCATCTGGTGATAGCCGATGCAACCGAAACAGGCCCTGCCTTTTATCTTGCTATGCGCGATGTTTCTCCCTGGCATTGCGGAGATTGGCAGGCAACGAGACTGAAGTCTGCGCAGGTACTATCTTCAGCAGATCCTGAAAGGAAAAATGAAACCAGTGCCTTTAGTTCAGCTTTCGCTCAGACACTGCAAAATTCGCAGGACAAATGCGTAACCATTGACCACTTATCTGAGCGTGTAGGAAAAGCTGTTCAGCGGGTTCAAAAGCAAAAGCCCAGATTTGGAAATATCCAGGACATGGGTGATGAAAACGGAACCTTCTTCTTTATAAAGAAATAATTGTTCAACAGACATCTTCTGGCGCATCTCAAAATTGCACTGAGGTATATTTTCAGGAGCAGAGCAGGGGTTTTCCGCAATATTTACCTCCACAATCACTGGGGTAACGCCGAGAGCATTTCCGGTCCCGGATCGGGCCTAGAACAAGCAAGAACAATCATTCAAAAATTTCCTGAGCTGTTGAATGAACTGCAGGTGGAAACTCTTCTGGATGCACCATGCGGAGATTTAAACTGGATGAGTAAGTGTCAGCTTCCCGTCAAAAAATATATTGGTGCTGACATAGTTGATGAACTCATTCAGGAAAACAAGAAACGATTTGCTCAAGATAGGTTTCGTGAATTTCTCACCCTTGATATTTGCAAAGACAGTCTTCCGAAAGCAGACCTGATCATAATAAGAGACACATTTGTACACTTAAATTACAGAAGTATCCATGCCAGTATTCATAATCTTAAATCGTCAGAAATAAAGTGGTTGTTATGCACCCATTTTCCGGGACGCAAAAATTCCGATATCATTACGGGTAACTGGAGACCATTGAATATGGAAGCAGAACCTTTCCACTTTCCGGCACCTGAAAAATTAATGAACGAGAGATGCACAGAAGCCGAAGGTAGCTTTTCAGACAAATCGCTGGGGCTCTGGAAGATTCAGGACCTGCCCATTTAGCAGCTTGATATTGCCGCACCTGAACACAGACAAGAAATTAATCAATAGCTTTTTTAAAACAACCTGAGATGATTAGTGCTGTTAAGTGCATAGGATTGGCCCGTCCTAAAAAAACTTTTGTAAAATTGCATTTGAAATGAACTACCGGGCAGACCAATTGATTGATGCATTCCAAATTCTTTAGGACATATCTGCTATTTTTTAGCCCGTTTCTATTAATTTTTTTTTCCTACTTCCTGTTGGATCCGTTCATGGTTTTGTACACCTATGAAC
>JBEGML010000204.1:0-10776 GCA_041183145.1 Bacteroidota bacterium
CAGTGCTATTCAGGATAGTGCCGGAATAAACAAAACAATTAAATCGGTTTTGACAGAGGCTAAAGAGGCTGCCGGCCAGGGTGAGTCGACATGGCTTCCGGTTTTGATGATTTTGTTAGTACTTTGTGTTGTTGGATTTGCCCTCTGGCTAAGTTTCAGAGGCCCATCAGGAAGTGAAAAGCGCAAGAAGATAATGGAGAGGCAGCGCCGAAAATCTTAATTCCGGTAGGTTTTTATCATTTTTTTATGACTTTTTGCTAGTTTCTGTTCCATCCCCTTGTAAATCATTTTGTTTATTGATTTTGTTCTCCGGGAAAAATCTTTTCTGAAATAAAAGGAATATTGCCATACCGGAGGTGATGCTGGCATCTGCGATATTAAAAACGGGTCTAAAAAACAGAAACTCTTCACCGCCCCATATGGGGAGCCATGAAGGAAAGGTTCCCTGAATAAGCGGGAAGTAAAGCATATCGACGACGCGTCCGTAAAATATTGGAGCATAGCCATCATTCTCGGGGAAGATGCTTGCAACTCTGCCAAAACTATCAGAAAAGATGCGACCGTAGAATAAACTATCGATGAGGTTACCCAATGCTCCTGCAAAAACGAGCGCAACGCATATAATAAAACCCGGATGGAACTTCTTTTTATTTATCCAAAAAAGTCCATAACCCAAGGCAGCAATTGCGAACAACCTAAACAAACTTAGCAGCAATTTCCCCATTGGCCCGGCCAGCTCCATTCCAAATGCCATTCCGTTGTTTTCGGTGAAATGAATGAGGAACCAGTTTCCGAGAACGGAAAATTCTTCACCTAAAACCATGTTGGTTTTTACCCAAAACTTAGATGTCTGGTCTAGTGCAAGAACCAGCAGAACAATCAGAAATGACTTTCTCAACAAGAAACAGGTAAGATTAAGTTCAAATTAATCTTGCTGACTTTTTTTAGCCTCAATGCTGAGGGTGGCATGAGGAACACTTTTGAGTCGCTCTTTAGAAATCATTTGGCCTGTGCCGCGACAGATACCATAAGTTTTATTTTCGATACGAATCAGGGCATTTTCCAGGGCCTGAATATATTTCTGCTGACGGAGGGCGAGCTGAGTGGTTTCTTCTTTTGACATCACCTCAGACCCATCTTCGAGCAGTTTAAAAGTTGGTGAGGTATCATCGGTTCCGTTGTTATCGCGGTGCGAGATGGTGTCTTTCAGGAGCTCATAGTCATTGATAGCCTTATCAAGTTTTTTCTTTATGATATCGCGAAACTCCTTGAGTTCGGAATCCGAAAACTTCGTCCTTGTGAGCCATCCAGACTTGTCGATTACAGGTTCGGGCAAATCTGGCGGAGGTTTGTATGGGACAAAGCCTTGATTTGGATCCTCATCATCGATATCTTTTCGTTTATCTTTAACAGGAGTTGAAGGTTTGGCAACTGCTTTTTTGGAAGCCTCTTTGCCCGCAGGGCTTTTTAATGTTGCAGAACCTGAGTTCTTTTTAGGTTCAGGTGTCGCGATTGGTTTTGGTTTAGACGCAACGGATTTGACTGAGGCCTGATTTTTTTGTGCAGGCTTTAACGTAGCTGTCGGTATTTTGGCAGGCTTCTTGTTTTCAGTAACCTTTGGCTTTGCTGTTTTTACAGAAGATTTAGAGATGACAGATTTAGAGGCAGATTTAACCGGAGCACTCTTTTTGGCCTGAGCCTTAGTTTCTTGTTTCTTTGACACCTTGGAGGATGCTGAAGTTTTAGGTGCTTTAGACACGCTCTTGGTTACAGACTTTTTTGTTTCCTTCTTTTTGGCGACAACCTTACTTGTGGTTGTTTTCTTAGATGGAGTGGACTTTTTTGCTGTCTTAGCTGGGACTTTAGTCACGGATTTTTTCTCCGTTTTTTTAACCGGCTTGGCAGCAGATGTTTTTTTTACTGGTTTTTTAGCCATATCAACAAGGCATTAGATTAATCATACTTTGTTATGAGCAATTTGCTGGGAGCGTTTTCGATTATATCGACATTTACAGCCTCGCTGTCATTTACCTCTTTAACCCAGGAAAATGAGCCCGCCAAAGTTTCGGCGCAAATATAATCCAAATTATTGTTCACTGCCTCCATTATTTCCACTTGCTCCATAATCCGAACATTTACCTTGTCGGTTACCTCGAAACCCCTTTCTTTTCGGATATTTTGTATTCTATTGACCATTTCGCGGGCCAATCCTTCCTGATAAAGAGCCTTATCGATAAGAACATCAAGAGCGACTGTTAGGTTGCCCTGATTCATCACTTTCCAACCCGGGATATCTACCGCCAGAATCTCTGTATCATCCGGAAGAATTTCAATACTGAAATCTTCATGGTTCCAATTGTATTTACCCACTGACTCGATAGCAACTATGATACTTTCGGGATTTTTGGCGGCGAAATCCTGGAAAGCTTTCATCCATTTGCCACATTTCTTCCCGAGTGATTTAAAGTTTAGTTTTAGATTTTTTACAACCTGAATTTCATTATCAGAAACGAGCTCTATTTCCTTCACATTCACTTCGGAGCAGATAAGGTCAATGACCTGTTCAAGATCTTGCTTTTGCAAAGGACCGGTTACGGGAATCCGGACAAGTTTCAGTGGTTGCCGAACCCTGATATTTTCTTTTTTTCTGATAGAAAGAATCATTGATGAGGCGCGCTGCGCAAGTTCCATACGTCTTTCCAATTCGGGAGAAATGAACTTATCATTTTGAGTGGGCCAGTCAGAACAGTGGACCGAGCCGGGGAAACCCGGGTTCAGATTTCGGTACAACCAATCGGCGAAGAATGGAGCTATGGGGCTCATCATCACAGCGAGGCCGTTTATACAAGCGTAGAGTGTGCTGTATGCTGCAGTTTTATCTGTTGTCATTTCACCTTTCCAGAAGCGACGGCGAGAAAGACGCACATACCAATTTGAAAGCTGATGATCAACAAAATAGGATATTGCTCTTGCTGCCTTGGTTGGTTCATAATCCTGATAGGCATCTGTAACATCACGGAGCAGGGATTGATAACAGGATAAAATCCACTTGTCCAATTCGGAAAGAGCTTCAACGGGAATCTTTTGGAGATTCTCTGAACGGACTTTATCGATGTTGGCATACAAGGCGAAAAATCCATAGGTATTGTAAAGAGTTCCGAAAAAACCGCGTTGCACCTCCTCAATCCCTGAGACATCAAACTTCAGGTTATCCCAAGGTTGGGCGTTGGTGATCATGTACCATCGGGTTGCATCGGCTCCGTATTTAGAAAGAGTCGCAAATGGATCTACGGCGTTCCCCAACCTCTTGCTCATTTTATTGCCGTTTTTATCCAGCACCAATCCATTCGAAACAACCGTTTTATAAGCCACGTTATCAAAACACAAGGTTGAGATAGCATGGAGTGTGTAGAACCATCCTCTGGTCTGGTCTACGCCTTCTGCAATAAAATCAGCAGGGAATGCATGACCCTTATCAATCTGAGCACGATTTTCGAAAGGATAATGCCATTGAGCATAGGGCATTGCACCGGAATCAAACCAAACATCAATAAGATCATTTTCACGGAACATCGGCTCTCCTGTATCAGAACATAAAATTACATCATCAACATAGGGTTTATGGAGATCGAAAACATTGTAGTTTTCATCTGAGAAATCATCCTTTATGAATGGCGTTAACGGATTGGATTTCATCAGTCCGGCATTCACGGATTTTTCGATTTCTTCTTTTAGTTGCGCTATTGAAGAAATACAAATTTGTTGTTTACCGGAGGCTGTTCTCCAGATTGGCAGAGGGATTCCCCAAAATCGAGACCTTGATAGGTTCCAATCATTTGCATTCTCCAGCCAATTACCAAAACGTCCAGATCCGGTTGATTCAGGCTTCCAGTTTATTGATTTATTGAGCTCAACCATACGCTGCCGAACCTTAGGAACATTAATAAACCAACTATCGAGTGGATAGTAGAGAATCGGCTTATCGGTTCGCCAGCAATGAGGATAATTGTGTGTATATTTTTCTTTTCGGAAGAGTTTATTCTCTTTTTGGAGTTTAAGAATGATTCTTTCATCGACGCTCAGGTATTTCAGCTTTGATGTGTCGGCAATAACTCCTTTGAGCTTTTCCTTTTGTTTCTCTGTTTCCTTTTCCTTTTCGGCTTCTGAGTAATAATCTTCTTTTACGAACTCCTCTCCGTACAAAAAAACATCATCTTTAACTTCGGGCAGGAATCTGCCTCTTTTATCTACAAGGGTAAGATTCCCGATTCCATTTTGATTTGCTACACGGAAGTCATCAGCTCCGAAGGAAGGTGCGATATGCACAATTCCCGTACCGTCTTGTGTGGTAACAAAGTCGCCAGCAATTGTTCTGAAAGCGGAGCCATTTTCAGGTTTAGCGAAAGGCAATAATTGCTCATATTCGATATTAAGCAGGCATGTACCTTTAACGGAATTCAGAATTTTCCAGGGGATAGTTTTTGAACCAGTTTTAAAATCCTCCAGAGGGACATTTTGAGATTCGTGGCTAAAAAAACTACTCACGAGCGGTTGTGCCATCAGCACCACCATGGGATTCAGAGAAAATGGATTTAAGGTGTGAATCCAGACATAATCAATTTCCTCACCTAGCGCGAGTGCGGTATTTGAGGGGAGTGTCCATGGAGTTGTGGTCCATGCCATTATGAAAACATCTTGAGTGCCCTCAGGTATATCGAGACCTGATTGCCGAGAGAGCTCATCAGGCTTTATAATTTTAAATAAAACAACGGCAGAGTTGTCTTTGACTTCTCTGTAGCAGCCGGGCTGATTTAGTTCATGAGAACTAAGGCCTGTACCAGCAGCAGGAGAGTATGGCTGGATGGTATATCCTTTGTAGAGAAGTCCTTTATCGAAGATATTTCCGAGCAGCCACCAAACAGACTCTATGTATTTGTTGTCATAGGTGACATAAGGTTTTTTCATGTCAACCCAGTAGCCCATTTTCCTTGTAAGATCCTCCCACAAGTCGGTGTACTTCATGACTTCTTTACGGCAAGCTTTGTTGTAATCCTCAACAGAGATTGTTTTTCCGATGTCTTCTTTACGTATTCCCAGGGTTTTTTCAACTGCGAGTTCAATCGGCAGGCCATGGGTATCCCACCCTGCTTTTCTATGAACCTGAAAGCCACGAAGAGTTTGAAACCGGCAAAAAATATCTTTGATTGTTCTTGCCATGACATGGTGAATACCCGGTGTACCGTTTGCAGACGGCGGTCCTTCGAAGAAGACGAAATTTGTCTGACCTGACCTTTGGTTTACGCTGCTGTGAAAAACATCATTTTCTTCCCAGTAAGCCAGAATTTCGGAGGCAATAGAAGGAAGATCAAGTTTTTTGTATTCGGGAAAAATTTTGTTCATTTAGACATCAATCAATAGTAGCAATAACTTTCAGTTCGATAGCGATAGGTGTTGGGAGGCAGTTTATTTCGAGAGTTGTTCTACAAGGGGGATTAGATATAAAATATTCAGCCCATAGCTTGTTATAGACTTTAAAATCATCCTTCATGTTGGTGAGGAAAACCGTTACATCGACAATCCTGTCCCATGATGAGCCGGCATGTTCGAGGATATTTTTAACATTATTGAAAACGCTTCTGGTTTGTATTTCGATATCATAGGAAACGATGTTTCCGTTGTCATCCAATTCAACACCGGGAATTTTTTTTGTACCTCTTTCACGTGGACCGACGCCGGAGAGAAATAGTAAGTTACCCACCTTTTTTGCGTGTGGATAATGGCCAACGGGTTCAGGGGCCTTGTCGGAGTTAAAATCCTGGTTATTCATAAGACGGAAAAAAGTTGGCAAAATTAAAAAATAAGAAGGAAGACGAAGAGATTACCTAATTGGCTTATCCTTCACCTTCATGGAATTCATTTCTTTCCATGTATAGGATTATTTCCTGGGCAATATCGACCCCGGTTGCATTCTCAATTCCTTCCAGGCCCGGGGAGGAGTTGACCTCCAGAACTACCGGTCCTCTTTCAGATTGGAGCATGTCTACACCTGCAATTCCTAATCCGAGTTTCTTTGCTGCTTTGATGGCAGTTTGCTTTTCTGCCTGAGAAAGTTCAATTACCCTGGCGTAACCCCCGCGGTGCAGATTACTGCGGAATTCTCCCGGAGCTCCCTGTCTTTTCATGGCCCCGACAATTCTTCCATCTACTACAAATGCACGCACATCGGCGCCGTTTGCCTCTTTAATAAACTCCTGCACCAGTATGTTTGCATCGATATTCATAAAAGCCTCAATTACAGATTTGGCAGACTTTTGAGTTTCGGCCAAAATAACGCCGAGGCCTTGTGTTCCTTCGAGAAGTTTAATCACGACAGGAGTTCCACCTACTTGTTGAATAAGATTGTCGACATAACCTGATTCTGAAGCGAAAGCTGTTTTAGGCATGCCTATACCGGCACGGGCGAGGATTTGCAGGCTTCTCAACTTATCTCTGCTACGAACCAGAGCCTGAGACTCCACGGCAGAGAATATTTTCATCATTTCAAACTGTCTTACTACTGCAGCACCATAGAAAGTAACCGAAGCACCAATGCGTGGAATTACACCCTCTACGCCGGTAATTTCTTGTCCTTGGTAATAGATATGCGGACGTCCGGATTCGATTACGAGAACACACTTGAGGTGATCAAGTACGAGCATTTCGTGGCCTCTTTTTTCTCCTGCTTCAACGAGCCTTCGAGTGGAGTATAAATTTGGATTTCGGGAAAGAACAACTAATTTCATCGTGACTTTAAATGAGGTTTTAAAAGGTTTCGATATTCGACGTCTACAAGGTAGCGTCCCTTCAAAATTTTTCTTCCAAGCAGTACCGGATATTTCATTGATTCGCGATCAGAAAGAGATACAAAAGCAAGTATTGTTTTGCCTCCCATTCGGATTCTAGTTTTGATGATAAACCGCTCTTCAACCTGACCGAAGGAGTTGCGAATGAGTTTTTTTTTGAAGCCATAAAAGCATAATGGCATATCGTTATATTCAGCGTGGTTAGGATCTAGCAGACGTGCACAAAGAATCTGTCGGTTATTTTCTGTTTTAACTTCAATGCTGTGACAGTGCAATGCGGTAGTGTAGGCTCCGGTATCAACTTTGGCCTCAATATTATATAGATTGAGTTCCGGAAATGAAACCGTCTCAATGCGACCCAGAGTTATCTTGTGTTTAATTTTCAAGGTTTGAAGAGATTGATACGAAAGTATAAAATAATAGTAAGAGCCGGAAAGTAATTTGCTAATGTACACGGTGGAGATTCTGATAAGTGATCAGAGTTAGAATAGAACTAACTAATACTTTTTAAAAACAAATGATCATAATCATCAAAAACGATGATAAGAGTCAGGGATTCAGGGATTGATGTGGATTAGCTTTGTTAGACAAAAAAAATTAAAAATGGAAAAGAAAGGTATTATTGAAATCCATTCGGAAGTTTCAGAGTGGATGAGCAAACTTGATTTCTACCGGCATGACATCACCATTATGGAGAAAAGACTTTCTGAAGTGGCATTTAGAAACAATTCGAAAGAGGTGAGTCCGCTAATTGAGCATTTTCAGAACCAGTTGATTTTGCAGAGGGAGCAGATTGATATTTTGGAGAAAGATGTGAGATACTACGACCACTTGCTTGAGGACAACATCATTGGAAATCCTGTTGCTATTAATCGGCGCAAGGTTGAAGAAAATCTCTTGTTAAAAGACAACGTAGAGACGTTTGAACGAATCTTCAGGGATTTGCGAACAGATTTGCTTGATTTTGCTGCGAAGTGGATGTAGCTTGTTTAGATAGGAGTTCAGAGATAACAGAATCAAGTTTTTTTGATGAGGGAGATACGAATGGCAGAAATGATTTAACCAGTTTGCCATTTTTGTCAATCAGGAACTTTTGAAAGTTCCAGTAGGGTTTCGAGAAAGCGGCTTTACCAGCAGTTGGGGAATTAAGCCAGGCAAAAACGGGGTTAGCATTTTTACCTTTAACATTTGATTTTGAAAATATAGGGAAAGAAACGCCGTAGTCGGCGCTGCATGAGGTTAGGATTTGTTTATTATTAAGTGGTTCCTGACCGCCGAAGTCATCTGAGGGGAAAGCGAGGATTTCAAAACCTAGTGAATTGTATTTTTCGTAGAGTTTTTGTAGGTCGCGATATTGTGGAGAGAATCCGCAACCTGAGGCAGTATTAACAATCAGCACTACCTTCCCTTTCAATGAACTGAATACAAATTCAGAGCCATCGGCCTTAGAAAAGGTCAAATTATAGAAATTAGTTTGATGAAGATGAGGTATTGCAGAGGAGAAAAGTAGCATGAAAATTCTTAAGATCATGTTTTCTAAACAAATTTAATAAGATAAAGTTCGAACTCACCAGCTTCCACCGGCACCACCACCACCGAAGCTCCCGCCACCAAATCCACCGAATCCGCCTCCGAAACCTCCACCTGAGCTTCTGCCAAATCCGCGACCTAAGCCTCCGCCAAATCCTCCCCAAAAAATAGGACCTGAATGCGAAATAGTTCTTCCTCCGCCGGGACCACCGCGCTTTGAAATCATGAAAAGAACGGCCAGAACGATAAGTGTAATCAATAGCCATTTAAAGGGTTTACTTTCACCGGGGCGATTATTAGGGTCTGCTTTAAATTGTCCTGAGAGGCGGGTGATTATTTCGTCTGTTCCCCTATCAAGCCCCTCGAAGAAAGCTCCCTTTGCGAATTCAGGAACAATAATATTGGTCACAATCCTTTTTGCAATGGCATCGGGAATTTTTTCTTCCACACCGTAACCCGTGGCAATAAAAACCTTTCTGTCATTAACTGATACTAGAATGAGGATGCCATTATCATGCTGTTTATTTCCGACGCCCCATTTTTCTGCCAGTTGAAAAGCATAATCAGCTATTTCCCATCCCTCCAATTCTTTAATGATGACTATGGAAATTTGTGTAGATGTTGAATCATTATAGGCTCGGAGTTTAGATTCAAGGCTTTCGGCGGCATTATTTGTCAGAAGTGCCGAAAAGTCATTTACCAGCCTTGGCGGAACAGATTTTTCAGGTAGTGGAGACTGCGCGAATGTGGCAAAAAATAAGCAGGAGAGGATAGAAATCAAGCATCCAAAAAACCGACGATAGAAAGTATCAGGACGTTGTAATGTCATTTGGGAGTTCGTCGTGATTAATACTATCTGCCGGAAAGAACACTTTTAATTTTTCGCCGGTATCGGCAATTGCCTTCATGAGTCCTTCGAAGAATTTTTTTTGGGAAAAATGACTAATGATTGTCTTCAATTCCTGGTCCCAGAAGTCCTGTCTTACACTCTCGTGGATGGCCTTATCACCAATAATTGCCACCTTTTTAGAATCGAGTGCGATGTAAATCAATACTGCATTCCGATTTTTTGTCTTCTGCATTCCCAATCCAAGAAAGACCTCTTGGGCTCTTTTTAGCGGATTGCCTGTACACCGGCGATCAAAATGAATTCTAATCTCACCTGATGTTCCTGCTTCAGCCTTTGCAATTGCCTGAGCCAGGAAATTCTCCTGCTCGGCGGAAAGGAGGCTTTCCATTAAAAAATTACTGCAGGCGCTCTTTCAGCTCCAGCAGTGGCTCTGAAATATCCTTTCTTATCAAAACCAAACAGACCTGCTATTAGATTGCGAGGGAAAGTTCGAATGTAAATATTGTAATCCTGTACTATTTCATTGTACTTTCTTCTCTCTGTTGCAATACGATTTTCGGTTCCCTCAAGTTGGGACTGCAGCTCCAAAAAATTTTGGTTTGCCTTCAGCTCAGGGTATTTTTCAACGCTTACCAACAACCTAGAGAGTGCTGCCGAGAGGCCGTCCTGGGCCTGCTGAAAACGAGCTATAGCATCAGGATCAAGATTATCTGCTGAAAGTTTTACAGAAGTTGCTTCTGCTCGAGCTTTAATAACTGCCTCCAGAGTAGACTTTTCGAAGTCAGCGGCTCCTTTAACGGTATTGACGAGATTGGGAATGAGGTCTGCCCTTCTCTGGTATACATTCTCAACCATTGCCCATTGAGAAGAAACTTTCTCCTCGAAAGTCACCATTTTATTAAAGGAACCCGAAAAAAAACTATACAAAAGGATAAGCAGAAGAATACCGCCTCCCAGAATGATCAGGCTTTTTTTAACTTTCATTGGAATAATTTTGGTTTACAAAGTTAAACAACAAATCAAAGGTAGAAAGGGGCAGTGTTTTATCGTGATAAATCTTGAACACAAGTTCGCAACGGATTACTGGTAAAAGAAAGATCAAGCTCCGGGTCTTATAGATGTTTCAGAATAAATCCATGAGAAAGGCCTTAGGGTGGATTTATAATTGAGGTTAAAAAACACTGATTCCTCAAAAGAAAAAAAACCGGGAACCGCGAGGATATGATGATTTCTATCAGTAAACACCGGCCAAATTTTCCTGAGCCATGGATGAATGGAATTTTCCTTGAGAATGTGGGACAACAATTTTGAAGGTTTATCACGATAAAGCAGCTTATCTCCTTTAGCAGGATATTTTACTATAAAGTCTTGAACAGGAGGAAGCAGTAAGAAAGGGAAATTAGAAGATCTGCCTTCAAAAAAACAAAACTGTCCTAAAGAAAATCTCTTGTTTTGGTGAGTAAGCAGTCGGGGATTTTCGAGGTTTTGGGAATTAAACCTGAAAAAAATCAATGACTTATGGAGAATAACCTCTATTGTATCTGATTTAAAGAC
>JBEGML010000205.1:0-5258 GCA_041183145.1 Bacteroidota bacterium
GTGTTACAGATCACCGAATTGGAATTACCATTTATTCATTACCCTCCTTTATGGACGGTAACATCGGAGATTTTATCGAGGCGCTGCAGATGGCAGAAAATGCAGAAAAACTTAACGAAGCCGGTACTCTGAACGCATGAAACTACAATCATTGATTCAGCAGATTCTTCAAAAAAGAAGCTATCTCTGCGTTGGAATCGACCCGGATGAAAAACTTCTTCCAAACTCACTATCCTCAATTGGGATTGCCGGAATTGAGAAATTTTGTCTGTCCATCATTGATGCGACAGCTCCTTTTTGTGTAGCCTTCAAACCAAATTTTGCATTTTTTGAGGCATTTGGTGCTGATGGATTCGGATTGTTGGAAATTATCAGCGGACATATTAGAAAAAAACATCCTCATCATTTCCTTATAGCAGATGCAAAGAGAGGAGACATTGGCAACACCTCTGCACGCTATGCAGAAGCAATACTAACTAAACTCAACTTCGATGCGATTACTGTATCGCCTTATATGGGAGAGGACTCTGTAAAACCATTCTTTTTGGAAGGTAAATGGGTCATCCTTCTGATGTTGACGAGCAATAAGGGCTCTGAAAATTTTCAAAAGCTTTCTGTTGGAATGTCAGGTGAGCCACTGTATGTTGAGGTTGGAAGGAACGCCATGCAATGGGGCAACACAGAAAATTTAATGTTTGTTACCGGTGCAACACACCCGGATGAACTAAAGAAAATCAGACAACTATTTCGTGATTATTTCCTGTTAATTCCCGGTGTTGGCGCCCAGGGAGGTTCGCTTTTGGAAGTGTCTCAGTCCGCACTTAACGAATCTGTCGGAATTCTTGTCAATTCTTCAAGAGGTATCATTCACTCCTCCAGTGCAGAAGATTATTTGGAGCAGGCGGTACTCGCCTCATCCATGATGCAGAAAGAGATGGAAGAAATTATGCGATCAAAAGGATTGGTTCAATAAGCAGTCTTTATTACTCGGTCTGTTCCATCAAAATACGGGGCTTGTATTGAAATCAGTTTTAGAGGACCTTGGGAGGTAACTTTGGCACTGTGTCTGGTTCCTTGAGGTATGTAAATAATATCACCGGGCAAAACTTTTAACGCTTTATCACCCAGAAGCATATCTGCCATCCCTTCAAGGATAATAACCTGTTCAGTATGAGACCTATGAAAATGTTCTGCAACACTGTCTCTCACAAAAATCAAAAAGCTAGAGGAAAGTGAATCGTCAAACAAGCGGTGAGTTTGAACAGAGGGCCCAGTGGGTTGAAAAGCAATCTGGTTGTGATTTTTAGAAGGCTGAGAATGGGCGTAGCACAAAAAACCCAGAAAAAAGACCTTAAAGAGAGTGAAGCGAAACATGTTTTTAGGACAAATTATTAAAAGCACAAAATTGATTTAAATAACTTTGCAGGATGTTAGAATTCAATCTTATTCTTTTTTTGAATCTGGGTGGCGGCGAAATCATTCTTGTTTTGCTGGTTGTACTGTTGTTCTTCGGTTCCAAGAGCATTCCAAATCTTGCCAAAGGATTGGGTAAAGGTCTAAGAGAGTTCAGAGAGGCATCGGAGGGTATCAAAAGGGAGATAGAACAATCTGCCAACTCGATTGATGAGGAAACAAAAAAAATAAAAGAAAATTAAAACACCCCCTCTTTAAAACGTACAATCTTAAAAAAAACACTCTTTTTTACCTCCCCCCCCCCTTAAAAAGTACAAGCAAGAAGAAAAAAACTATTTTTGTGGTCAATAATTAAGAATTATGACCACACTTCGATTTAAGGCACTCGAGCAGGTTCTGAGCAGAACACCTGTTGAGCCTAAGCCAATTGGAAAAAGCTCCGAGCTATACGGCAGGAATGTTTTTCAGCGTAAAGCCATGCGTGAATTCATGTCTAAAGAGGCCTACGAAAGTGTAGTCAATGCTATGGAACATGGCACACAAATAGATCGCAAGACAGCCGAACAGGTTGCTGCGGGTATGAAAGGCTGGGCGCTCAGCATGGGTGCAACCCACTACACCCATTGGTTTCAACCCCTAACAGGAGCTACAGCAGAGAAACATGATGCCTTTTTCGAACCCCTCAATGATGGAAACGCAATTGAGCATTTCGGTGCGGGCCAACTTGTTCAGCAAGAACCAGACGCATCCAGCTTTCCCAGTGGTGGTATTCGAAACACATTTGAGGCGAGAGGATACACTGCCTGGGATCCAACATCTCCGGCATTCCTGATTGGTAAAACGCTCTGCATCCCAACCATTTTTGTAAGTTATACGGGGGAAGCGCTTGATTACAAGACTCCCCTTCTAAAAGCTCTACACGCTGTTGACAAAGCCGCAACAGAAGTTTGTCAGTACTTCGACAAGAATGTGACAAAAGTAATCGCTACTCTGGGCTGGGAGCAAGAATATTTTCTGGTTGATACAGCACTGCATCATGCCAGACCAGATTTGGCCCTAACAGGCCGTACTTTGTTCGGGCATGCACCAGCAAAAGGTCAGCAACTTGAAGATCATTATTTTGGTTCAATACCGGAGCGGGTTCTAAGTTACATGAGAGATCTTGAAGCCGAGTCGCTTGCTCTAGGCATCCCCATTAAAACCCGTCATAATGAAGTTGCGCCCAATCAGTTTGAATGTGCCCCGATTTTTGAAGAAGCTAATCTAGCGGTTGACCACAATCAGTTGCTAATGGATGTGATGGCCAAGGTTGCCGAAAGACACAATTTCAAGGTATTGTTTCATGAAAAACCCTTCTCCGGCGTAAACGGATCGGGGAAGCATAACAATTGGTCTCTGAGTACGAACACAGGAAAAAATCTTCTTACTCCCGGTAAAAATCCAAAAACCAACCTTCAGTTTCTTACTTTTTTTGTCAATATTATCAAGGCATTTCATGAGCATGCCGATCTTCTGCGCGCCTGCATAGCCTCTGCCAGCAATGACCACCGTTTAGGAGCGAATGAGGCCCCTCCTGCCATAATGAGTGTGTTCATTGGTTCCCAGCTCTCCCAAATTCTTGATGAAATAGAGGAGAAGGTTAAATCAGGAAAAATGTCAGCAGATGAAAAAACTGCTTTAAAGCTAGATATTGGCAAAATTCCTGAGATTCTGCTGGATAACACAGATCGTAATCGCACCTCCCCTTTTGCTTTCACAGGTAACAAATTTGAATTCAGGGCGGTGGGCTCATCTGCTAATTGCTCATGGGCAATGTGCATCATTAACACGATTATGGCTGATCAGCTAAATCGCTTCAAGCAGAGTGTAGATGCCCTTATTGACAAAGGCACAGGTAAGGATGAGGCGATCTTCCAGATTCTTAAAGACTACATTGTTAGCTCAAAGGCTATTCGATTTGAGGGGAATGGATACAGTGATGAGTGGGTAACGGAGGCAACTTCCAGAGGATTAAAAAATTTAAAAACCACACCTGAAGCACTTGCCTCCCTTATCTCAGAAAAAACTCTCAAACTCTTCGATGAGCATCAGATTCTAAGTAAACGAGAAGTTGAGGCAAGACACGAAATTTATCTTGAGACCTATACAAAAAGAATTCAAATTGAATCCCGAGTCATTGGAGACTTAGCGCTCAACCATATTATTCCCACTGCATTTGCATATCAGCACAAGTTGGTTGACAACGCGCGTGGGATGAAGGAGATTTTTTCTGATAAAGAGTTTTCTGAGTTCGGTGCAGTGCAGGTTCAGATTATCAAAGAAATCTCTGTACATGTTGCCACCATCAGAAAGCATGTAGGAGAAATGATTGAAGAAAGAAAAAAAGCGAATGCGCTCCATCACGCCCATGACCAAGCCAAAGCATATTGTAACAAGGTGAAGCCTCATTTTGATGTTATCAGGTATCACGTTGATAAACTAGAGTTACTTGTAGATGATGTTCAGTGGCCATTGCCCAAGTACAGAGAACTATTGTTTACCAGGTAATGATGCAAAAACAGAAAAGGCGGCAAACAAAAGCCGCTTTTTTGTTTTTATACGTTCAACATCAGATATATTTGCCTGAATGCAAACCATTACAGAAAAACAAGTACTTGAAGCATTGTCTCATGTGGACGACCCCGATTTGAAAAAGGATCTGGTGACACTTGGAATGATCAATGATCTTAAAATAACCGGCAACAAAGTTTCATTTTCTGTGGTGCTTACCACCCCTGCATGTCCGATGAAAGACATGATATACAAGGCCTGCTTCAACGCAATCAAGCACTTTGTATCCCAGGAAGCAGAGCCTGAGATTAATATGACATCAAAAGTGAGCAGTGGCAGATCCAGACAAGAGACCTTACTTCCCGGAGTCCGCAATATCATTGCTATTGCATCTGGTAAAGGAGGAGTTGGAAAGTCAACTGTATCGGCCAACCTCGCTACCGGAATGGCCTTAAGAGGTGCGCGCGTGGGCCTTGTTGACGCAGACATTTACGGCCCGTCAATTCCAATCATGTTCGACGTAAGCGATGAGAAACCGCTGGTGAAAGAAATTGATGGAAAAAACATGATGATTCCTGTTGAGTCATATGGGGTTAAGCTCCTTTCAATAGGCTTTTTTGCCGACACCTCACAAGCAATTGTCTGGAGAGGTCCGATGGCATCAAAAGCGCTAAATCAAATGTTTTCAGACGCGCACTGGGGCGATTTAGATTACCTTTTTATCGATCTGCCGCCAGGAACAGGTGATATACATTTAAGTCTTGTACAAGGCATACCCTTGACGGGAGCCATAGTGGTGAGTACGCCTCAAAACATTGCGTTAGCCGATGCACAAAAAGCAATTGCCATGTTCAGATTGCCCAGCGTGAATGTGCCTGTAATCGGATTGGTAGAAAACATGAGTTATTTTGTTCCTCCAGACTTACCGGAAAAAAAATATTTTTTATTCGGACAAGACGGCACAAAAAGATTAGCGGATACTTTGGAAATTCCGTTATTGGGAGAAATTCCATTGGTTCAAAGTATCAGAGAAGGCGGCGATGCAGGTCATCCAGCAATCATGCAAGAGGGCACCCCTCAGGCCTCAGCTCTTATGTTATTGACAGAAAATGCTGCGCTCGAAATAGCCATTCACAATGCAGGACAAAAATCATAAATTCGCAGACTATGGTTGAAAAGACTATTGACACAAAAGATGTTAGCACCAGGGTAGAACAGGCACTGACACAAATCAGGCCCTACCTGCAGGCTGATGGGGGAGACGTTTCACTCCTCAATATTTCAAAGGATATGGT
>JBEGML010000206.1:0-7306 GCA_041183145.1 Bacteroidota bacterium
ATCTTTGGCTAAACACTCACATGAAAAAGTCATTGCTCTACGCTCTCGCAGTTATCCTCTTAGGATCCTGCAACCTGTTTGCACAATGGAACACAAACACCCAGTTAAATACTACCGTTTCTGATCTTTCAGGTATTTCAGAAACACTGCCTATTTGCGTTGCATCTTCTGATGGGAAAACCTTTGTTTCATGGTTTGCCTCAAATACATCCGGAGGCTACAATGCTATGCTTCAACTGATCGATTCAAACGGTTTTGCAGTTTGGCCCCTGCCTTTAGTTGTCAGCAATCAACCACAGGGCTCAGCACTTTACCTGCATGACTTTACTGCAGATTCAGCCGGTAATGCTCTGTTTGCCTTCCAGGATATTCGCAATGGAAATACGGAAACCGTAATTTATAAGATAAGTCCATCGGGAGTTTTTCTCTGGGGTGCAAACGGAATTCCTCTGCACGATATCAATGCCACATTTGAAGCCGCACCCAGGATAGGTATATTCCCCAATAATGATGTTATTGTCACATGGTCGGCAAGTAGCGGTAATAACAAATGGATAGCCTGGCAGGTAATCAGTGAAATCGGGCAGCCAAATTACTTTGTACCCTTAACCATTGACAGCCCAACAGAGAACTACTCTAGAGCTGTCCCTATACCTTCCGGAAATTCCGATTACATCATCTGTTTTGTAAAAGAAACAGGAAATTTTCCTGCACTAAGCAGTCTATGTTATGCGCAAAAATTCGACTTACTGGGTTTGCCACTCTGGGGCCCCGTAAACCTCTCACCAAACGGTATTGGATTTGCAGCAGTTCCGAAAGTCATCTCCGACGGAGCAAATGGCTGCATCGTTGCATTTAACTCCGGCGCTCCGGGTAATCCAGCTCTTAACGATGCCTATATTCAAAGGATAAGTTCCGGCGGATCTAAGGTATTTGGGGCATCAGGGCTCGAAATCATTACTTTGAACAGCAATCATAGGTTTGCCCAGGATCTTCTTTTAGATTCTACAGGTAGTAAAATTTACACCTTGTTGAAAATTACAGACTCTTCACAAAACGGCGCCGGTGTTTTTTTCCAATGTACAGATACAAGCGGCGGTCATATTTTTGGAGCCACTGGTGTGGAAATTAGCCCAATCAGCGTAACCGCTCCATGTGAACCATACTGCATGGATGCTGACAATTCCGGCATATACGCCACCTATAAAGCGGGAACTTTTAATGCTGAAAATTTATACTGTAAAAAAATGGATTATTCAGGAGGTACTTTATTCAGCAACCCGGTTATGCTCAGCAATCCGACTTCTCAAAAAAGCCGTGTAACAAGTAACAGAATGAAAAACAGACAATTAATCATCAGTTGGGAGGATTCCAGAACTGATCAGGGGATTTACATTCAAAATATGCTAAGCGATGGAAGTGTTGGCATAATCACACAAAGCAAAGAAAAAGTACTTCACCATTCAGCTCTGGTATATCCTAGTCTTTTTTCGAATCATTTTAACCTGATGTCTGACAAGGAAGATTTTATTCAAGCTTTTGATGTTGCAGGACGATTGCTGGGGGAAATAAAGGTTATGCCGGGCATACAGGTGATAAGCACCGATACATGGCCCAGTGGCACCATTTTTCTCAATAGCGGCAACGGCTGGTGTGAAAAGATTGTAAAAATCAATCCCTGAAACAAAACTACACCATCACTCCTGAACATCAGGATAATTTCGCTGGAGGACGAATAGCCATGATTGACGCAGCGCTGTTAGGGCCGGCCAGGGCATAGTTCTGACCCGCAATCAGCATAAAAAACAGCTTAATGACTAATAATCCTTAAAAATAGCTGTTAAGTCGTGCAAAAGCAGGATACGGACTTATATTTGCACTTCTAGCATTATTGTGAGCGACAGCGTAGTCATTATCCCCACCTACAACGAAAAAGAGAACATTGAGAAAATGATTCGAAAGGTTCTCTCAATGCCTCATCCATTTCATATTTTAATTATTGATGATGGCTCACCTGATGGAACGGCAGATATTGTGAAAGCATTGCAGAAGGAATTCAATGGTTCCCTGCATTTACTCGAACGCCAAGGGAAGTTAGGCCTTGGCACAGCCTATATCACAGGATTTAAATGGGCAATCGAAAAAAAATATGATTTCATTTTTGAAATGGATTGTGATTTTTCACACAACCCGGATGACCTGATCAGGCTATACAAGGCCTGCAAAGTTGATGGTGCTGACCTATCGATAGGCTCGAGATATGTAAAAGGTGGCAAGGTGGTAAACTGGCCGCTTGACAGAATATTGATGAGTTATTTTGCCTCTCTCTATGTTCGTATGATTTTATGGATTGGCATACATGACACTACTGCGGGTTTCAAATGTTACAGGCGAAAAGTTCTGGAAACACTGAAACTTGATGAAATCAGATTTGTTGGCTATGCCTTTCAGATTGAAATGAAATATGCCGTTAAAAAGGCCGGTTTCAAAATCACTGAAGTGCCCATTATTTTTACCGATAGAATTGAAGGGGCATCAAAAATGAGTAAAGGCATTTTTAAAGAGGCACTGCTTGGTGTAATTGAAATGAGATTTAAAAAACATCATTGATGAAAAAAACCATACTCCGGGATGTTTGTATTATTAACGAAGGCAAAATTTACACAGCTTCGGTACTAATCGAGGACCGATATATAGCCAGAATTGACTACTCATCATTTCAGAACCGAAATGCCGAGGTGATTGGCTGCGAAGGCCTTTGGCTAATGCCAGGAGTTATTGATGATCAGGTACACTTCCGTGAACCCGGTTTAACCCATAAAGGCAATATCGCGAGTGAGTCGAGAGCTGCGGTTGCAGGAGGAATCACTTCATTTATGGAAATGCCTAATACAGTACCAGGTGCTGTGACACTTGACCTGCTGGAAGAAAAATTTAACATTGCAGCAAAGAACTCCCCTGCTAATTACTCCTTTTTTCTGGGCACTACAAACAACAACCTTGAAGAAATAAAAAAAGCTGATTATTCGAAAATTTGCGGCCTCAAGATCTTCATGGGGTCAAGCACTGGAGAAATGCTTGTTGACGATGCCGTGATACTGGAATCTGTTTTCAGGGAATGTCCGGGGCTTATAGCAACACATTGTGAATCAGACGCAGTAATGCGAACCAAACTTGAAGAAATAAAAGCAAAATACGGAGAAAACATCGGTATCGAGCTGCATCCGGTTATTCGTGACGAAGAAGTCTGTTATGCATCATCATCATTTGCGATTTCGCTTGCAGAAAAATACGGGGCACGTCTCCATATCCTTCATATCAGCACCGCCAAAGAGACGGCTTTATTCAGAAATGACATCCCTTTGGAAGATAAAAAAATTACTGCCGAGGCTTGCATACATCACCTGTGGTTTTCTGAGCAAGACTACAAAAGCAAAGGCCATTTCATAAAGTGGAATCCGGCAATAAAATCAGAGGCTGACCGTGACGCAGTTCGCAGAGCAGTAAATGACAACCGAATCGACATCATTGCTACCGATCATGCCCCTCATACCATTGAAGAAAAAAACAGACCCTACCTGAATGCTCCTTCAGGAGGTCCTTTGGTTCAGCACTCTCTGCAGGCGCTGATTGACCTGCATCGTTCAGGAATTTTTTCTCTTGAAACGCTCGTAAGAAAAGCCTGCCACAACCCCGCCATTCTGTTTAGAGTTGAAAACCGTGGTTTTATAAGAGAAGGATACTATGCCGACCTTGTTCTTGTAGATCCGGCACGTGAGCAAAAAGTGGATAAGAGCAATCTGCTTTACCACTGCGGCTGGAGTCCGTTCGAAGGCCATACCTTCTCAAGTAGTATTTTAAAAACCTGGGTAAACGGAAATCTCGTTTGGGATGAGGGCAAAATCATTGAGGGCAGCCATGGAGAAAGGCTTAAATTTAAACCTCATTGAACCTCGTCGTAAATGCGCTCTCTGTTGATCTGATTTCTTTGATGACTGAGATTTAACAGAAGTATACCCAGCACAAAAAAACCTATACTAATTATTGCAAGGTTAAAAAGTCCGATTGCAATCATACTTGTCCAGCCCAAAATTGCAGTGTGAGCAAAAAACTTCTGCCAAAGCACATTGCCCAGTGCCAGCATAAATAAAATCATAATGAGCACAAAGAGCTTCAGGAAAATCATAAGCAGATCTTCAGAAAATTCCACCAGACTTTTGAACGCATGATAAATCAATCCGGCGGTATTCATTTTTGACTTTCCGTCTATACGAGGCGCACGATCAACTTTAATACTGAATCGCGAAAGTTTCTGTTTGAGTAAAAATGCAGGAAAATGCACATAGGATTTATGGACGGCTATTTGTGCAACATTTTTACTAACCATACAGTAATTCCCGAAGTTCATTTCTTTCCCTGTCACAAAACGAAATAAGCCTTTGTAAATGCTATAGCCCAACCGAAACCCCAGGGTTTCACTTCTTCTCCCTCTTGTAACATTTACAATATCATAACCTCTCTTACTGATGAGTTCTGGCAAGGCAGCAGGATCGTCTTCACCATCTGAATCCATCACCACTATGTTTTCTACATCAAGGGTACAGGCAAATGCCAATCCCTGCTGAATGGCCATCTGGTGCCCGAGATTAAACCTCAGTCTGATTGGTCGATAATGCAGATGCAAGCATGCGAAAGAAAATTTTTTCAGAAGATCGGGGGTGTCATCTGAGGAGGCATCATCAACCACAATCACCTCAATTGTGACACCTGTGGCTTCGCGAAGATTTTTCTCTACGGACTCCAGAAATCTGACTACAGTCTGACCTTCATTGTAACAAGGTGCAACAAGGGCGATGCGATGCATAGGCCGAAAGTTACATATTTACGGAACATCCCTAAAGAAAAAATCTTTTAGCCTTTCCAGACTGTATAATTGCAAGCTGTCGGCACGCACAAAGACCGGCAATTCGTCTTGTCTGACAAGGGCACAGCAACTGCCAAATGGAAGCTCAAAAACCCTGTTGTTAATCCTCAATTTACGGCAGGTGGTGAATTGCATACTAATTTCACTCAACCGCGGTTCCCTCATCAATTGTCTGGCCTTGGCTTCAAACTGCTGCCAGTAAGGGGTTTCTCCGGAAGAAAAAGATCTTCCCAGATGCGCCAGCCTCGAGCTATCTGAAGGTAGGTGAAAAATTATCGCATCTCGGGTTATGATAAGTGTATCTCCTGCCCTGTTAAACAGGTCTGCTTCAGTTTTGACAGCTCTGGGTCTGCAAGCTGTGGCTACTGTAAAAATTAACAGCCAGAGCAGCCCTTTCCCAAACCTAAAAATCAATTCCGTATTCATGAGCCCCATACTAGCTTAAAGTAAGAAAAACCAACGACGCGATGGGTAGTTTTTCCCCGCAATTGTTATTTATTTTTATCAAACAGACGATTTCCATTAATTATTTGCAGCATAAATGAGGAATTTCAGGGAATAACAATGAAGTGGCAGAAAGAAAGGATCCTTTGCAGAATCCGAACGAAAATAAAAAAGCCGGCAGGAAAACTGCCGGCATCCGTTGACCGACCAGGGCTCGAACCTGGACTCTTCTGAACCAAAACCAGACGTGTTGCCAGTTACACCATCGGTCAATCAGGGCGCAAAGTTAATTATTTCTGAAACAACAAAAAAAAATCATCAAAATCATCCATGATTCTGATTTTTCAGGTACTCCCTGTATCGGGTTAAAACCTCCTGCCTGGAGATAAAACCGAGAATTTTATTGTTTTCCATTACGGGAAGTCTTGCAAATCCCGTTTTATCAAATTTCCCCATCACCACCGTCATTTCATCATCAATATCCACTGTTAATACCGGCCTAAGCATAAGTTCGCTGGCCACCGTAACATCATACAATTCAGGCTTGAACATGACTTCCCGCATACCATTAATGCTCAGCACACCGAGAAAACGCCCCCTATGGTCGACCACTGCAAACAAATCTTTGTTCCCCCGGGAAATAAGCTCAACAATTTCTCTGAGGGTGGTACCCGGATAAATATGGTCAACCTGCCTGATAAAGTCTGCTGTTTTAAGCAAGGTTAACAGCCTGCTGTCCTTGTCTTGAGGAATTTGTCCCTTGCTTGCCATTTTTTTCATTTCCATAGAATAAGGTTCCATGTATTTCACCATGGCGAAGCTCATGGCACTCACCATCATAAGTGGGATCATGAGTTCATATCCCCCGGTTATCTCGGCTATAATAAAAATACCGGTAAGTGGAGCATGAAATATCCCGGTTAAAATACCTGCCATACCGACAAGTGTAAAGTGAACGACCTGTAAATCGGCAAATCCGCTAAGATTTACTGAAGAGGAGAAAAAATAACCACTGGCTGCTCCAACCAATAGTGACGGAGCAAAATTTCCACCATTACCGCCACTGCCGATGGTGATGCCTGTTGCAATTGCCTTTACCAAAGCGATAAACAGCACAAACAATAAAATAAGAAAGGGCTTTTGAATATATGGATGCAACAGACTCCCGTAAAGCAGTTCTGTGGGCTGATTTTTGGCCAAGGATTTTATTGCAGAATATCCTTCTCCGAAAAGAGGAGGAAAAATAAGAACCAAAAATGCAAGAATTACACCGCCAATAAGTGCCTTCTGATAGGGGGCAGTTTCAGACTTTCGGAAAAAAGATTCCACCCTTGGAAAAACCCGGGCATACCAAACCGAAATAAGCCCGCATATGAGCCCAAGAAGCATAAAAAAAGGAACATCCGAATACTCAAAATTTGAACTCAGCTCGAAGGTGAGGAGTAAGTCTTCACGAAGAATAATTTTACTTACAAGTGCGCCGCAGGCTGCAGAAATAAGAATAGGAACGAAAGATGAAATACTCACCTCTGAAAGTAATACTTCCAAAGCAAAAAGCACCCCTGCAATGGGTGCGTTAAAAGTTGCTCCAATTCCAGCGGCAGCTCCGGCCGCAAGCAATAAAGTTCGGTCTTTTATCGGAAATCTGTAAGTGCGGGCAAAATTACTTCCAATGGCAGAACCGGTTGTCACAATAGGCCCCTCAAGACCTGCACTGCCACCAAATCCGACGGTTAAGGCACTGCTGAAAATATGTGAATACATCTGATCCCTTGGCAAAATACTTCCCTTTCGGGCAATAGCAAAAAGGATGTTGGCAGCACCCCGCCCTAATTTCCCTTTATTGAATCTATGAACGTAATAAACGGTTAACAGTATCCCAACGCTTGGGAAAACCAATTTAAGAAACTGCTGATAAGGGATTTCGTAGTTGTAGGT
>JBEGML010000207.1:0-5148 GCA_041183145.1 Bacteroidota bacterium
GTTGAAGAGTGGATTTGCAATGACTGCCGTTTCGATCATAAGAATCTGACAGATTGGGTGGTTGAAGGACCAAGAAAAATTAATCATGACTCGGTAATTTCTGCCAACCACTATGAAAGCATCGATTTGCAGAAACTACGTTTGGAAATCAATCGTCAGATAAAATTTCAGGGTGGAAAGAAGTTTCAGGAATACTATACCCGCGCTCAAATAGGCGCAGCTAAAAAATCATCCTAATGCTGGCATCAATACTTACTTACAAACTGATCATGGTGCTGGCCTTATTTGCTACTGCACTTGGCATAGCGGCTTACTCCACATACTTCGAAAGAAAGGTGGCGGCTTTTTTACAAGACCGGCTCGGACCAAACAAAGCAGGGCCTTATGGAATACTCCAACCTATTGCAGATGGTGTGAAGATGTTTATGAAGGAAGAAATCATTCCCGATGTATCTAACCGTTTCCTTTTCATTCTGGGGCCTTGTATCGCTATGCTCACTGCCTGCATGACCGGTGTGGTGATTCCTTTCGGACCTCCTTTGGTAATCGATGGTGTTAAGTATCCGCTTCAGGTGACCGACATCAATATAGGGATACTTTATGTTTTTGGTGTTGTTTCTATTGGTGTTTATGGCATCATGATAGGAGGCTGGGCATCCAACAATAAATACTCTCTTCTTGGTGCCCTGAGGGCTTCAGCCCAGATGATTAGTTATGAGATTGCCATGGGGCTTTCAATCATCGCACTTGTAATGATTACAGGTACGGTGAGTCTTGGAAAGATTGCCGAGATGCAGCATGGAATACATTGGAACATTATTTACCAGCCTTTGGGTTTTATTATTTTCCTTACCTGTGCATTCGCTGAGTGTAACCGAACACCATTTGATTTGCCTGAATGTGAAACAGAGCTTGTTGGTGGTTATCATACCGAATACAGCTCCATGAAGCTTGGATTTTTTCTCTTCGCCGAATATGTGAACATGTTCGTGTCTTCTGCCATCATCAGTACTTTATATTTCGGTGGATATAATTTTCCCGGAATGGATCATTTTGCTGATTCACCCAACACCCTTGCTATTCTGGGGGTTGTGGCCATGTTTGCCAAGATATTTTTCTTCATCTTCTTTTTCATGTGGATACGCTGGACTATTCCCAGATTCCGTTATGATCAGTTGATGAACCTCGGATGGAAAATTTTTATTCCATTGTCTATTCTCAATATTCTTATTACCGGCTTGCTGGTATTGTTTGACATTGTCTGATATGAAAGCACTCACTAACCGAAGCAAGGTGGTGGTAAAGAAAGAAATGAGCTTTACCGAAAAGTTGTATCTGCCGGCAGTTGTTGGCGGACTCGGTACCACCATAAAACATTTCTTTAGAAAAAAGGCAACCATTGACTGGCCAAAGGAAGATCGTGAAATAGCTCCTGTTTACAGAGGTATGCATGTGCTAAAACGAGACGAAAAAGGAGCAGAGCGCTGCACTGCCTGCGGATTATGCGCAGTGGCTTGTCCGGCAGAAGCGATCACCATGACCGCCGGCGAACGCAAGAAAGGAGATGAGGGCCTCTATCGTGAAGAAAAGTACGCAGAAGTATATGAGATCAATATGTTGCGCTGTATTTTTTGTGGTCTTTGCGAAGAGGCCTGTCCGAAAGAGGCGATATTCCTCACAGACAGGCTGGTTCCTGCCACCTACCAGCGTGGAAGTTTTATTTACGGAAAGGATGTGTTGGTTGAGAAAACTGACAGTCGAATAGATGTGAGCAAAAGACAGACACAGGATGTTAGCTCGTTCAAGACCGACAAGCATTACGCACACAACAAATGATAATTATCTAATTTCGGCACCAAATCCATGACCCAGTATCTCTTTTACTTCCTGTCATTCCTATCGGTTCTCAGTGCTTTGATGGTGGTATTTTCAAAAAATGCAGTACACAGTGTGCTGTATTTGATTATCACCTTTTTTAGTATTGCCGGACATTACATCCTTCTGAATGCTCAGTTTCTGGCCATTGTGCATGTGATTGTGTATGCCGGTGCCATCATGGTACTTTTCCTGTATGTAATCATGCTTTTGAACCTAAATAAAGACACCGAGCCTCAAACCAGCAACATCTCCAGATTTGCCGCGGTAATTGCGGGAGGAGTTTTTATGCTTGTGCTCACTTCCGGAATCAGAAAGGCCGACAGTCTCGTTCTTGAGGGTCCGCGCAACGCTGATACAGGCCTCATCGAGACCCTTGGTCAGGTACTGTTCAAGCAATATCTTTTACCTTTTGAAGTATCTTCCGTTCTGTTTCTTGCCGCCATGGTTGGCGCAGTTATGCTCGGTAAAAATGAACTGAAATAATGGATGCCATCAATTCGATTAATCAGGTGCCAATAAGCAGTTATCTGCTGCTGAGCTCCGTACTTTTTTCTATAGGTGTGCTCGGGGTCATTTACAGACGTAACATCATTGTGATGTTTATGTCTATAGAATTGATGCTGAACGCCGTGAATCTCATGCTGGTTGCGTTTTCTGCCTATCGCAATGATCCCTCAGCACAGGTATTTGTGTTTTTTATTATGGCTGTTGCCGCTGCGGAGGTGGCAATCGGACTTTCCATCCTCGTGATGATATACCGCAATACACGAAGTATTGATTCGGATGAACTCAAACAATTAAAGTGGTAAGAATATGGAAAACTTACTTATTCTGATTCCTCTCTTTCCGCTACTTGGTTTTACCATCCTTGGCCTAAGCGGAAAGAATCTCAGCAAATCAACAGCAGGTGCAATCGCCTCAGGCAGCGTACTTCTCTCTTTCATTCTATCTGTGGTTTTGTTTTCCGGACTTGTTTCAGGATCATTGCCTGCTTATCAGCAGAAATTACTGGATTGGTTTGCAGCTGGAAAATGGGATGTAGACCTTTCATTAATGGTGGATCCGCTATCGTCTCTTTTCCTTCTGGTGATTACAGGAGTTGGCTTTTTGATTCATGTTTACTCCACAGGTTACATGCATGATGACGACGGACATAATAAGTTCTTTAGTTATCTGAATTTGTTCGTGTTCTTTATGCTGATGCTCGTAATGGGCTCGAATTTTCTGGTCATGTTTGTGGGTTGGGAAGGTGTTGGTTTGTGCTCCTATCTTTTAATCGGATTCTGGTTTAAAAATCCCTCCTACAATGCCGCTGCCAGAAAGGCCTTTGTCATGAACCGCATCGGCGACCTTGGCTTTCTGATTGGTATTTTTCTCATTTTTATTCAATTCGGAACCTTGGAGTATGGAGGAACTCAGGGGGTGTTTGAGCAGGCTTCGCATGCCGCATCAAATGATCCTGTTATTGTTGCAATTGCCATCTGTCTGTTTATTGGAGCCATGGGTAAGAGTGCACAGATTCCGCTTTACACCTGGTTGCCTGATGCCATGGCAGGACCCACCCCGGTATCGGCTCTTATTCACGCTGCTACCATGGTTACGGCAGGTATATACATGGTGGCCAGAGCCAATATCATCTACACACTTGCTCCCGATGCACAGGTATTGGTAGCCTATACCGGTGTGATAACCGCACTGCTTGCTGCCACTATTGGTCTCGCACAGAACGATATTAAGAAAGTACTTGCCTATTCAACCGTTTCACAGCTTGGGCTCATGTTCCTTGCACTTGGAGTTGGAGCATATACTGCAGCAGTTTTTCATGTGATTACCCACGCTTTTTTCAAGGCATTGCTGTTCCTTGGCGCAGGAAGTGTGATACATGCCATGAGCGGAGAGCAGGATATACGCAAGATGGGGGGGCTCAAACCTCATTTACCCAAAACCTGGATGACTTTTCTTATTGGAACTATTGCCATTGCCGGAATACCGCCTTTTGCAGGGTTCTTTTCTAAAGACGAGATTCTTGCCAATGTTTATGCCCGTGATAAAGGCCTTTGGCTTACCGGAATGATTGTTTCCGCACTGACTACCTTCTACATGTTCAGGCTACTGTTTCTTACATTTTTTGGCAATTTCAGAGGAACGCATCATCAGAAAGAGCATTTGCATGAATCACCCGCCAGCATGACCCTGCCACTTGTGATACTTTCGGTGCTATCAGTTTTGGGCGGTTTTATCGGTTTTCCCGAGGTGTTTCACCTTCCTCACTGGCTGCACCATTATCTGAGTCCGGTTATGGAAGCATCTGAGATTCGTGCCCTTCCCGCAGAAATCACGCATCTTACTGAATGGTCGTTGATGGGAGTTGCCCTGATTGTGATTGCCATCATGTTCTTTATCGCGCGCAGTAAATATCTGAGCCGTGAAGAGCTTCCCGAGCCTGAAGAAGCGAAACTTAAAACCCTTCACCGTGTGGTTTACCACAAATATTATGTGGATGAGTTTTATGAAGGATTTATTCTCAAACCTCTTGGATGGTTTTCCAAACAGTTGAAAAATATTGTGGAGAAAGAGCTTATTGACGGTGTTGTAAATCTAAGCGGACAGGCTGCCATGTGGGGTGGAAAAGTGCTGCGTTATGCTCAAACCGGAATGGTGAGTTTTTATCTTTTTATGATGGTGCTTGGCGCAGTGGGCCTGTGGATTTACTTTAATCTGTTCTGAACCTATGATGACCCTTATACTTATTGTTTTCCCGCTTGTTGCCGGATTGCTTGTTTTTGGCTCGGGAAATTCCACAGCGAGGAATACTGCATTAATTTCATCTTTGATACAGTTGTTGCTCACGATTGCGGTGGTGGTCGGTTTTGATCCACGTGGCGGCATGCAGCATGTACTCGATGTGCCCTGGATAAAATCTTTCGGGATCCATTTTCACGTCGGTATAGATGGCATAAATCTGCTTCTAGTGTTGCTGACCTCCCTTTTACTTCCACTCATCATTTGGTCATGCGCAAAATCTGAACAGGAGTCGCCCAGTAAATATTTCGGGCTCATGCTGATGATGCAGGCAGCCCTGACAGGTGTTTTTACAGCGCAGGATGGCTTTTTGTTTTACATCTTCTGGGAGCTTGCGCTAATTCCAATCTGGTTTATTTGTTTGTTATGGGGTGGAAAAGACAGGGAAAGAATCACCTTTAAGTTTTTTGCATACACGCTTGCAGGAAGTTTAATGATGCTGGTAGCACTCATTTATGTTTATCTGCG
>JBEGML010000208.1:0-2884 GCA_041183145.1 Bacteroidota bacterium
CTGTTATTACGTGTTTTCAATCACTTCCTGAAAAAAATTGTTGGAAAGGAATTATTCCCCTATGGCTTGTCTCCTTACTGTGCTGATGCTTTTTTCCCGTTCGTGCCAAGACCGGAGGTAGCAAGAATACCTGTACACAAACAGATTCACTGGATTCCCGATTTCCAGGACAAAAGAATGCCCGAATTCTTTCCTGCTGATGAACTGGAACTGCGATTTACCAGAAATAAATCAATCGCAGCACTCTCCGCAAGGGCAGTTTTTAGCAGTCACGATGCAGAAAAAGATTACCGAGTTTTTTACCCGTATCAAAATACAAAAAACTATGTGGTTCATTTTGCAGTAACTCATCCACCCACCGACAAAATATCAGAAGCCGACATCAGAAAAAAATTTAATCTTCCTGCAAATTGGTTTCTCGCACCTAACCAGTTCTGGAAACATAAAAATCAACCTGTTATTATTAAGGCCCTTGCTGCACTGCGCGCGAAAAACATCAACATTCAGGTTGTTTTCACCGGCAAGGAGGATGATTTCAGAAATCCCGGCTACGCCGATGAGGTAAAAAAACTTGCACGTGACCTCGGTGTTTATGACCAATGTCGCTTTCTGGGCTTCATTGACCGTGCAGAACAGCTTTGGCTGATGAAAAACGCAAATGCAATCATTCAGCCAAGTCTCTTCGAAGGCTGGTCAACTGTGGTTGAGGATGCAAAAGCCCTTGAAAAATTTGTACTTCTTTCAGATATACCTGTGCACCACGAACAAATAAAAAACGGAGTGCTTTTTTTCGATCCTCATTCACCGGAATCCCTGGCGGAGGTAATCAGTCAATTTGCTGTTTATAACAAGGATCTAAGATACACTGACTACCAAAAGGATGTCAGACAGTTTGGAGAGAATTTTATTAAGGTACTGGAGAACTGATCAGTTTTTCTCGAGTGTGGCTGAAAGACCACGTCTCAAAAGTTCGCGCTTCATGGGAACAAGCTTATTTGCTGAACCATTCTTAACTTCACAATAACCACGATAATGAACAAGGTAGGTACATTGCTCTGCCTGCTCTGGCTCATGATTACAAACTTCAATCAGGCTTTTGATTACAAAGTCAAATGTATTGTAATCATCGTTGTGTAAAACCAAGGTGTGCGGTGGCATTACCTCCTCATCGATAAGCTCCAGAACATCTGTATCTGTCTCCGGATGCAGGTTAATCCTGTTTTGCATAATATGGTAGCGGTTTATTGATTTTCAAGTTTTCTTGCCTCCTCAATACTTATCCTGACTCCTCTGTTGTAGGGAGCAACAAAGGCATCTGTAATACCCTGGGCCTGAACTTCATTTTTGACTTTTTCGGCAGAATTAAAATCCCTAAATCTGCCAACACTGTAAATATTGAGGCCATCAGCCGACTTGCCTGAGCTGATTCCCATACTGGCAATGCTCAAAAACTTATTCATCATCTCTACTGGTACATCATTCCTGAAAGCACCAATCTGAACCTTGTATTCAATTTCAGCAGGCACTTGAACAGCTTGACTCTCTGCTCTGGATTTTTCATCACTGCCCTTGGTGTTTAATGAGGTTTCCAAATTCACGGGCTCTGATTTCTGACTTTCGGTTTTCTCTGTTTTTGTTTCTTTTGAGGATGAAGAAGGTGAGTTAGAAACTTTTATCTGGCTGGGCATACGGTTCATGTCCTCTCGCTCAATGAATACTCCCGCTCCATTTTTGTTCACCATTTCCTGAGCCTCATCCATAGAAATGCGGCGTCCCTCAAAATAAGCCGTAACAAAGGCGTCGCTGATACCGAACCCAACAGCAATATTTTTTGCTCGTGAAGCATCCGGAATATTATTGTACACTCCACTGGAGTATCTATAAAGTCCTTTGGCATTGCGATCAAAATATAAAGGCTGAATATTAAATAATTGTCCTGCCGTTACAGGCTTGCTGTAAACTCCCACCTGAACTGTATAAACCAATCCTTTGACCTGCTCAAATGCCTTCTGCGGGAGTTCTGCACCGGGAGAAATTTCTGTAACCGGTTCTGTGTCGGTATTTTCTTGACGAGTTAATCCTGTTTCTTTAACCGCAACCTGTTCTCCTGAAGATTTAGTTTCGCCAAAAGCAGACTCTGCTCTCTTCTTCTGTGCTTCAGATTTACTCTGCACAATTGAAGTTTTATTCTCATTCTCAACTGAGCGATTTTGGGAAACCACCGGCATTCCTGCAGAGCAATCAGTGCCACGACGTTCGAATTCTCTGGCCTCGTTTACAGATATCCTGACTCCATTACAGTAAGCCACAATGAAAGCATCCTTGTAACCAACACCTGCTAATGTTTGCCTTGCACCTGAGGCCTCTGAGAAAGCCTTAAATAATCCGGCTGTATAACGGATAAGCTTACCCCTGTTTTCTGCCGTAACAGGAGTTACACCGCCAAAGGAGTTATCAGGAAGCTGTCTGCTGAAAGCTCCAATCTGAACCTTATATAAAATACCGCCGGGTAATGGTGGGTTTATAGGAATGGATTGCCCTTTGCCATAACTGCCTTTTGACACCGAAAATTTGTTTACCGGATTTTTGAATACCTCGTCTGCGGCTGTTTGAATATTCGCAACCTCAGCAATACTTTCAGTAACCTTAGTCTGCTCAGATGCTGTTTTGACAGTGGCAATTTGTTCTGTCATTTTTTCCTCTTCTGAAGGCTCTTTCTCCTCTTTTGCAAGCACCGGAACCGTCACACTTACCGTTTCCTGTACGTATTCTCCTGCATAAACTTTTTTTATCCGCTCAACCTCTTTCCTATCCATTGCAGACAAAACAGAATTTAACTCTTCTTCTTTCCTTAGAGCATCATAATCCTGTTTTAATGAAACTG
>JBEGML010000209.1:0-9774 GCA_041183145.1 Bacteroidota bacterium
AATTCACTGATGGGCAGAACTGCACCGGCGTGCGCAGTATATTTTCTTGGCAAACGGCTGGCCTGAACTTTTACGAATCCTTCTGCAGGTTCAGTGAGGTGATGAACAGCGAATCCTCCGTAAAATTTTTCACTGAAGGCCAGGACTCCGGCCGAGAAGTCAGGAGCTCCCCGTCGGTTGAGAACCGGATTTTCTGCTGTGTTGTAAACAAAACCATTTCGATCACTGATTTGATCTCCGAAAGTGAGATTATACCAATCAAGCTTTTTTTGGAAATAGGATGCCTGAATTCCGGCTCTTACGGAGAAATTGTGATTGATACTGAGTTGATAAGAGTACATTCCACTGAAAGTGGTGGTAGAAAGGTTGCCTGCACCTGCTCTGTCATTAGTAACTAAAACGCCCAAACCTCCTACGATATTGTCAATATGCTGGTCATAGGAGGCAGAATAGGTTACAAAGTTCCCAGGTATGCCAGGCCATTGGTTTCTGTAGTTCAATGCGATTCTTGGACAGCGTGCAGATCCTGCAAAGGCGGGATTTAGGTACAGGGGGTTAGCGTAAAATTGACTGAATTGCGGATCTTGTGCATACCCGACAGTTAGGTCTCCAAAAATCAAGAAGGAGAATATAAGAATATAGAAGATGCGAAACCTCATTTCAGAACACTTTCAAGCAGGCAAGTATAAAAAAAATCAAGCTATTAACGAAAAATTGTTCCAAAAATTCAGCCAAACAATAATTTAGCGCGCCAAACGTTGGTGAATGGGCAGAAGCTGTTTCTGATGAACCAATTGCCGTATTCACAGTTTGATAATGATGATTAAGGAAAACAATACTTTGCAAAGGTTAAATGCTGTAAAATTTCGGGATTTTCTGATCCTTTTCATACTTCTCACCGGGCATTCTTACGGCCAGGTGAGAGAAAAGGTTACGACAAAGCCTAATTCTGTAGTCCAGAGATCTCAAAAATTACTGGTATGGAAGGATCCCGTAAAATTCACTGCTCCTGATGGAAGCGCCATTAATATGCTGAATTTTTCGGGTGCTATTTTTTCCGACAAGTTCCCCGGTCTTCCTGTTTTTTCTTCCAAGCATAGGTTTGACAATATTCCCTCTGATATTCAAATAGAGATTTTAAATCCTGAATTTCAAGAACTGAAGCCAGATGAACAAGCTTGTCTTAAACCTGAGCAGGTAAGGAAATTACCAAATGCCATACAGACCGGTTTCAGTATTACCCCTGTTGCCGGCAAGGCTGCGGTGGAAGTATTTTTTGTTCCCTTAAGATTAAATCCCTCTTCAGGCCGCCCTGAAAAATTAGTTTCCTATTCAACTTTAAATGTCAGACCTCGCGGTTTTGTTGCCCAAAGCAAGTCGGTCAAGTCCAGATCCACCTATGCGTCAACTTCGGTTCTAAAGGAGGGAACCTGGATGAAGGTTTCTGTGCATTCAGATGGAGTTTACCGTCTAGACAGGAGTTTTTTTCGCAGGGCTGGGATAGATCCTGTGCTCCTGGATCCCAGAAATATCAGGATTTTTGGAACAGGAGGGGGTATGCTTCCTACATCCAACAATTTGTCAAGGCCTGACGATTTAATTGAGTTGGCCATAAGTGTTGAGGGAGAGGCCGACGGAGTTTTTGACTCAACTGATGTAGCCTGGTTTTTTGCCAAGGGTCCGCATAAATGGTCTCAGTCCTCTGCCTGCTCCGGATATTCTCATGATTATCATCTCTACAGCGATTCTGCTTACTATTTTGTTGTTACGGATCAAGGCCCTGGTTTAAGGATAAATTCCAGAGCTGCATTAACAGAACCTTCGGCCGGCACTGTAACCTCATTTGATGATTATTTATTTTATGAAAATGAGGCAGTAAATCTGGTAAAGTCAGGAAGGCAATGGCTGGGAGAAACCTTTGATCTGGTTACCAATTACAACTTTCCGTTTAATGTGCCTGATGTAGATCCAGGTCAGCCGGCATTTATCAGAGCTCAGGTTGCAGCAAGAAGTCGCCCTGCCAGCAATTTTACCATACAATGTCAAGGGGCATCTTTGCAGTTAACACCTCCAGAGGTTGATATCAACACTTATTTCGCTGATCCGATTGATTTCGCTCAGGCCTGCGACACCTTCGTAACCAATGGTAACAATTTGAGTGTTAATGTCAGGTTCAATAAAGCTCCTTCTTACAGCTCAGCAGTTGGATATTTGGATTATTTTGAATTGGTATTCCGGCGCAAACTAAAGCTTTCGGTCGGGGCATTGATTTTCAGAGACAAAAGCTCGGTCGGCGTGGGTGGTGTGAGAGATTTTATACTTGAGAATGCTGGACCTTCGACCATAATTCTTGATGTTTCCAACCCTTTAAATCCTGTCTCGTTGCCTGTTGCACTGAATGGCTCGCAACTCAGCTTTCGTGCCTTCACAGATACCCTAAGAGAATATATTGCTTTTAACGCCGGGAGCAACGGGATTGTCGTGCCCGCTTATGCAGGAAGAGTCCAGAATCAAAATCTGCATGCACAATCTCCTGTTGATTATATTATTGTGAGTCACCCCGATTTTCTTCAACAAGCCGAGCGGCTCGGGAATTTTCATTCAGGAGTTGATGGGCTTTCGTACACAGTGGTTACCCCTCAACAAATTTACAATGAGTTTTCCGGAGGTAGTCAGGATCCAACAGCCATTAAGCAATTCATGAAAATGCTTTATGACCGTGCCACAGCTCCTGATGAAAAGCCAAAGTACCTTCTTCTGTTTGGCGATGCCTCTTATGATCTCAGAAACAGATCAACATCGGGAAATACCAACTTTGTGCCATCTTACCAAAGCGCTAACTCAAAATCATACATTAATTCGTATGTTTCAGATGATTATTTTGGGCTACTTGATGACAACGCCGGCGAGGGCTTAGCCGATGAGGTTAAGGTAGGCATTGGCCGTATTCCTTGTAAGAATCTATCAGAGGCTTCGAGGGTGGTGGATAAAATCATAGGTTATTACTCACGTACCCCATTGAATCAAGCTTCCCTTGGGGCTTGTGAGTCTTCAAGTGCCATTAACAATGGCGACTGGAAAAACGTTATTGTGTTTATTGCAGATGATGAAGACAGCAACCTGCACTTAAACAATTCAAATGAGATAGCTTCTTACGCAGATACCACATACAAATCCTTCAACATTGAGAAAATATACCTTGATGCTTATAAACAGCAGTCAGGGGCCGGAGGAAAAAGATACCCGGATGTGAAACAGGCCTTAAACCAGCGTGTTAACCGTGGAGCATTGATTGTCAACTATGTGGGTCACGGAGGAGAGACTGGCTGGACGGAGGAACGGATTCTTGAAGTTTCAGATATCACCTCCTGGCAGAATGAAGAACGTACCCCGCTTTTTGTAACTGCAACATGTGAGTTTAGTCGTTTTGATGATCCTGCCAGAACTTCAGCAGGTGAAGAGGTAATCCTGAGGGCTAATGGTGGAGGTATTGGGCTGCTGACTACAACCCGTTTGGTTTATGCCACATACAATCAAACTCTCAATGTGAACTTTTTTATAGATGTTTTTGGTCGAGATTCAATTACTGGTAAGCCCAATAGAATCGGTGATATTTGCAGGCAAACCAAGAACAGGAGTGCAACTACGCTCGCCGTTAACCATCGAAATTTTACCTTACTTGGCGATCCTGCCATACGCCTAAAGTATCCGACTGAAAATGTGAGAACACTCACTTTAAACTCCAAGCCAATTGCTGTATCAGCTGATACCATGAAAGCCCTGAGTAAAATAACCATAAGCGGGGAGCTTCTGGATCAAAATGGCAATCGATTGAGTAATTTCAACGGACTTATCTATCCTACAGTATTTGATAAATCGGCCAGGGTGGCAACATTAGGCAATGATCCCGGCTCACCGCTTACCTCATTTTTAACACGTAAAAACATTATTTACAAAGGAAAAGCCAGCGTAGAAAATGGCCTGTTTAATTTTAGTTTCATTGTTCCAAAAGACATAAATTATCAGTTTGGCAAAGGGCGAATCAGTTATTTTGCCATGAACGAAAATGCGGATGCAAATGGTTACTCCGAGGATTTTATTGTGGGAGGAAGTAATCCTAACGCAGCTGATGATACTCAGGGCCCTGCCATTGAGTTGTTCATGAACGATAAGAAATTTGTTACAGGCAGTCTTACCAATGAAGATCCTGACCTGCTGGCGGTTTTATTCGACGATCATGGAATTAATACAGTAGGGAATGGTATTGGGCATGATATTGTTGCCATACTTGATGAGCGGAGTGATAAGCCAATCAATCTGAACGATTACTACCAGGCAGATTTGAACAGTTATCAGAGTGGCTCTTTGCGTTATCCGTTTTATGATCTGGCCGATGGGAAGCACACGATTTCACTAAAGGCCTGGGATGTTTATAACAATTCAAATTCATCTTATCTTGAATTTGTGGTTGCCAAATCGGCAAATCTTGCCCTTGATCATGTGCTCAATTATCCAAATCCTTTTACCACATTCACCAGATTTATGTTTGAGCATAACAAGCCTTGTGAAACTCTTGATATCAATATTCAGATTTTCACAGTTTCCGGTAGGTTAATTAAGACGCTTGAACAGGTTGTGAAATGCGAGGGTTTCAGGTCTGAGAGTATTACCTGGGATGGGAAGGATGATTTTGGAGACAATATTGGCCGTGGTGTTTATGTTTACCGCCTGAAGGTAACCGCTGCAGATGGAACATGGGCCGATAAATACGAAAAGCTCGTGTTACTCAAATAGCTTGTTCAATTGATCAATCTTTTTAATTTTGCCACCCTTTGCGATGAAAAGAAAATATAGAATAGCCTCTTATTGTGCGATAACCCTTTTTTGTGGTTTACTTGCTGAAAATAATTCCTTTGCCCAGCTTTCGGTCAGTCAGTTGTCTGGTCGTGAAATCAATACCATTACCACCGCAGTTCCTTTTCTGATGATTTCACCTGATGCCCGCGGTGGAGGTATGGGTGATGCCGGCGTTGCTTCCCTCCCTGATGCAAACTCAATACACTGGAATCCGTCGAAGTTGGCTTTTGCCGATAAAAATATTGGCTTTTCTTTAAATGCCACCCCCTGGCTTCGTCGACTGGTTCCTGATATTTGGTTGAATTACCTGTCTGGGTACAAAAAAATGGGGAAAAACCAGGCTTTGGGAGCATCAATCCGATATTTCTCTCTGGGTGCCATTACTTTTACCGACATTAACGGTAATGTTACCGGTAATTATAACCCTAATGAGTTTGCACTGGATGTGGTTTACAGCAGGAAATTAACTGATAATTTTTCCGGTGGGATGGCGCTTCGCTATGTTTTTTCAAATCTTACACAGGGAGTAAACGTTCAGGGTGCCAATACTCAGCCCGGTCAAACTGTTGCTGCTGATGTCAGTGCTTATTATCAGAAACCGGATTTGGAATTAGGTTCTCGCACCGGTAAACTCGCTTTTGGTGTGAATATTTCCAATATTGGCGGTAAGATGCGCTATTCAGATAATGCTGACCGCGATTTTATTCCGATTAATCTTCGACTTGGCTCGGGTTTAACATTGAATCTTGATCAATATAACTCGGTAACTTTTCTGGCAGACTTCAATAAATTGTTGGTTCCAACGCCGCCTGTTTTCTTCAAAGATTCTATTGGTTCAGATGGTAAGCAAATAATTGATAGGGGTAAAGACCCAGAGCGTCCGGTGGTGGAGGGAATGTTTGGTTCTTTCAACGATGCACCTGATGGTTTTGGCGAGGAACTAAGAGAGATTACCTACTCAGCAGGTTTCGAATATTGGTACGATAAATTACTGGCCTTCCGTGCGGGTTATTTTTATGAAGCTCCTTCAAAGGGCAACAGGCAGTTTGTGACCTTGGGAGCGGGATTACGCTATAATGTTTTTGGTGTTGACTTTGCCTACCTTATTCCCACAATTCAGCAGCACCCGTTGCAGAATACACTGAGATTTAGTTTGATTTTTGATTTTGATTCATTCAGCAAAATGAACTCAGAGTCTAAGCCCGAGTAAAAAGCTTTTGGATTTACGAGTAGGTCACGGAATTGATATTCATAGGCTTGAGGCCGGTCATCCATTCTGGCTGGGAGGTATACGTCTTGAGCATCATTCAGGAGCCTTTGGGCATTCAGATGCTGACGTTTTAATTCATGCCTTGTGTGATGCTTTGCTCGGGGCGCTGGCTCTGGGAGATATAGGTGCGCATTTTCCGGATACTGATGCGAAATATAAAGGCATTGACAGTAAGATACTGCTCAAGGAAGTGTACTTGCTTATTCTGGGGCGGGGATACAAGCTTATTAACGCAGATTGTACTTTGCTTTTAGAGAAGCCCAAGATAAAGCCATATTTGCCTCAAATGAAGGATGCTCTTTGTCCAATTCTTGGAATTGCTCATGATGCGCTCTCAATTAAAGCCACTACAAACGAAGGTTTAGGTTATGTTGGTCGGGAAGATGGAGTTTGTGCACACGCCACAGTACTAATTTTTCGAGAATAATTTGTTGTTAAGGAATCTCTTCTTATTTTTGTCGCCCCAAACGGGAGCATAGCTCAGCTGGTTCAGAGCATCTGCCTTACAAGCAGAGGGTCACAGGTTCGAACCCTGTTGCTCCCACACAGAGGCCTCCATCACAGGAGGCTTTTTTCTTGGGGGTCTTAGCTCAGTTGGTTTAGAGCGCTTGCTTGACAGGCAAGAGGTCGGGGGTTCGAATCCCCCAGATCCCACCAAATAAAAAAGGCTTCCCATCAAGGAAGCCTTTTTTATTTGGAGGCAAATTCTTTAAGCCTAGGATGATGTTTCAGGCAGTAAAACCAGCTTTACTTCCAATTGGAACTCATCATAGATGAAATCGTCTGCGAAATCACCCGGGAAGATAGTTTTTGATTTGAATTTTATTCCCCAGCGAGTTCTGTCAATGCTGAGGTTTGCAGATGCGATAGTTTGACCATTCTCTTCTCTGATGGTTACCGGGAAGCTAATGTCTTTAGCAATACCTTTTATGGTGAGAATGGCATTAATCTGGTATTCTCCGTTCCCCAGCAGGTTGGATGATACGATTTCGAGCTTGGAAATTGGGTGAGTGGCGGTGGAGAAGAAGTCCTCAGACAACAGGTGTTTGTAAAGTTTGTTTTTGTAAGAGGTGTCTTGTAAGTCTTCGATTACAATACCATCAGCCATATTCATTTCAAATGAACCGGAAATTTTTTCCTGGCTAATATTTATCTGACCTCCTTTCAGTGCAATTGTTCCGAAGTGCTTGCCACCTACTTTGGTTGCAGTCCAGCGAAGAGTGGAGGAATTTGTATTCGCTAAATAAGCACCTGGCTTGGGTGCAGTAATTTCTTTTTGTTCTGAAGGTTTTGCAGCTTTGGCTGAATGGTCTTTTACAGAGATATGCGGAGCGATAATTAAAGACACAATAGACATGAGTTTGATGAGGATGTTCATGGAAGGGCCGGAGGTGTCTTTGAAGGGATCTCCAACAGTATCGCCCGTTACAGAGGCTTTGTGTGGTTCAGATTTTTTGTAATAAACCTGTCCATCGATTTCGACGCCTTTTTCGAAAGATTTTTTTGCGTTGTCCCAAGCACCTCCGGCATTATTTTGGAACATACCCATGAGAACACCACTTACCGTAACGCCTGCAAGCAAGCCTCCAAGAACTTCAGGTCCGAAGAGGAAACCTACAATAATGGGAACTATAAGTGCTATGGCTCCGGGAGCGATCATCTCACGTATAGATGCCTGAGTAGAGATGGCCACACATTTTTCGTATTCGGGTTTAGCCTTGTACTCCATGATTCCGGGAATTTCACGGAATTGTCTTCTTACCTCATTCACCATATCCATTGCTGCTCTTCCAACCGCTGCGATTGCAAGTGAGGAGAAGATAAAAGGAATCATGGCACCTACGAACAAACCGGAGAGGACATTTGCCTTATAGATGTCGATATGGTCGATTCCGGCCACACCGCAGAAGGCGGCGAACAGTGCCAGGGAAGTAAGAGCTGCAGAGGCGATAGCGAACCCTTTGCCAGTTGCTGCTGTGGTATTACCGACTGCATCTAAGTTGTCGGTTCTGTGACGAACTTCTTCCGGCAGTTGACTCATTTCTGCGATACCACCGGCATTATCGGCAATAGGACCGAAGGCATCAATAGCGAGTTGCATGGCTGTTGTAGCCATCATTCCGGCTGCGGCGATAGAAACGCCATATAGACCGGCAAGTTCATAAGATCCATAAATACCGCCTGCGAGTACGATCATTGGTATAGCTGTTGATTCCATACCAACAGAGAGACCTCCGATGATATTTGTTGCGTGCCCGGTTCCTGATTGTTTGATGATAGACAAGACAGGTCTTTTGCCCATTGAGGTATAATACTCGGTGAGCATGCTCATGATTGCTCCAACTACCAGACCCAGGATAATACTTCCAAAGACTCCATTTCTTGTGAAGGAAAAATCACGAATAACCAGATCACCATCGGGCAAGAGCCAGTTTACTGCGAACCAAGAGGCTGCAGCGGTTAGGATGATAGAAGACCAGTTTCCAAGATTAAGAGCATTTTGAACTGAACTTTTTTCATCTTTAATTTTAACGAACATCATACCGATGATGGAGAATACAAGTCCTAGGCCCGCGATCACCATGGGAAGCAGGATTGGTGCAATGCCACCGAAATTGTCAGGAGATTTGATTTCACGACCGAGTACCATAGTGGCCAGGATAGTGGCCACGTAAGAACCGAAAAGGTCAGCGCCCATGCCTGCCACGTCACCAACGTTATCACCAACATTGTCTGCTATTGTAGCTGGGTTTCTTACGTCATCTTCAGGTATTCCGGCCTCAACCTTACCGACCAGGTCGGCGCCAACGTCAGCAGCTTTAGTGTAGATACCGCCGCCCACTCTTGCGAACAAGGCGATAGATTCTGCACCAAGTGAGAAACCTGCTAGGACTTCAAGTGCTTTTTCCATTTCAAGACCATTCACATCACCGCCTGCGGACTTGACGTAGAGGTGGTAGAAGAGAATAAATAGAGAGCCAAGGCCTAAGACAGCAAGTCCGGCTACTCCCAGACCCATGACCGAGCCACCAGTGAAAGAAACTTTAAGTGCCTGAGCAAGACTAGATCTGGCGGCCTGAGTAGTTCTGACATTCGCCTTTGTAGCGATGTTCATACCTATATAACCGGCGGTGGCAGAAAAAACAGCACCGATGATGAAGGAAATGGCTATAACCGGGCTGGAATTTTCCACTGTTGTTCCTGACCAAGCGAGCAGGATGGCTGCAATTACGACGAAATAAGAGAGGAGCTTCCATTCGGCTCTCAAAAAAGCCATAGCTCCGTTCGAGATATGACCTGCAAGTTCGGTCATTGTTTTGTCTCCGCCGGGTTGTTTGTTAACCCAGGCAGATTTTACGGCCATTGTAACCAGACCAACGAGGCCCAACACCGGGGCCAGAAAAACTACACTGTCCATTTCAGTTGTTTAAATTGTTAATAATCAGGCGATTATTCGCGAAAAGGGAGGCAAAAGTAGTAAAAAAAATTAAATTAAGGTATTTTGGAAGGAAAAGACCAGCCAGCTAATTAGCAACAGGTCAGCCCACCACCATAATTTGATTTGGCTGAAATAATTTGAAACGTAGATACATACGGGAATGGCCGCCAGGCTGAAATATTCAAATCTGAAAACGGGAGCGAGAATA
>JBEGML010000210.1:0-2818 GCA_041183145.1 Bacteroidota bacterium
GGAGAAACTCGGTGAATCTGAAAACTTCAAGGTTGGACAGGGAAGTAAAGATCGCGGCTTCTTTGACAGGATGAAGGAATACTTCGAATAAAACAACATCTTTGCGGGAATATTGCTTTTATGGCATTTTTCTCAGCACAAAATATTGTCAAGCGCTATGGCGCCTACACGGCACTCGACAAGGTGTCGATTGAGGTTCCTGAACAATGTATTTTCGGCCTACTTGGCCCAAATGGAGCAGGCAAAACCTCATTGATCAGGATTATAAACCACATAAACGCTCCAGACCAGGGCACTCTGTTTTTTAAGGGGGAGCCCTTTGAAAGATCTCATACTGCGCAGATTGGGTACTTGCCTGAGGAAAGAGGCCTTTATCGAAAAATGGCTGTCGGCGAGCAGGCGCTTTATCTTGCTCAATTGAAGGGATTGAATAAAAAAGATGCCATTCAAAGGCTCAAGTATTGGTTTGAAAAATTTGAAATCGGTGCCTGGTGGAATAAAAAAGTAGAAGAATTGTCAAAGGGCATGCAGCAAAAAGTGCAATTTATTGTTACCGTGTTGCATGAGCCGGAATTACTTATCCTTGATGAACCCTTCAGTGGATTCGATCCTGTAAATGCCAATCTTATCAAAGAAGAAATCCTTTCTTTAAAACAAAAAGGGGCCACCATCATTTTTTCCACCCATAATATGGGCTCTGTTGAAGAATTGTGCGACCATATTGCTCTTCTTAACAAATCACGAAAAATTCTTGATGGCAACGTGCGCGAGATTCGCAAAAGCCACCGTACAAACAGATTTGAAATTGAATTCGAGGGCAATATGGTGGCCTTCACAAACTCATTATGGTCTTTTGCTGAACTTATCGGGCACATTCAGTCCGGTAGTGACCACTTTACAGCCCAAATAAAAGCTGGGGCAGGCGTAAGTTCATCGGATCTCCTGAGAAACGTTATTGGCAGCGTGAACATCATAAGCTTCAAGGAAATCATCCCCTCCATGAATGACATTTTCATAAGCAACGTAAGTTCACAGAAAGAAGGGGTAATGTCAAACCTAACAGAATGAGCCAATGAAAACCGGATTAATTATTAAAAGGGAATACCTGTCAAGAGTAAAAAAAAAGTCATTTGTACTGATGACGATTCTGGGACCGGTGCTGATGGCTGCAGTCATCTTTGTAAGGGTTTGGCTATCGATGGTTCCAGAGGAAACACTCACCGTGCAGGTAATTGATGATGCGCGAATATTTTCAAACAGACTTGAAAGCAGTAAAAACCTGAGACTAATTTATTCAGACGAAAAACTGCAAAGTGCGCAGGAAAATTTTTACAAGAATACCTATGATGTAATAGTTTACATTCCCTCCAACATTTTGGAGAGCCAGATTGTGCAGATTTTTTATAAAAAACAGCCGCCTCTCGCAACTCAGGAATACATCAAATCGCAGGTAAAAAATACGGTTGAAGAGTTGAAGCTATTAGCCAGTGGTATAGATAGGCTTCAGTTGGAAGGAATAAAAACAGACATTCGCTTGCAAGCCAGTCAGCTTGAAGCAAGTGGAGAACAAAAGAAGCGAAATTCTGAAGCAAGTCTGGCCCTTGGATTTCTGGGTTCTATGCTAATTTACTTTTTTATTTTCCTTTATGGAGCGCAGGTCATGAGAGGAGTCATTGAGGAGAAAACAACACGGATTGTGGAGGTTATTATTTCATCGGTAAGACCATTTGAGCTAATGATGGGAAAGATTATTGGTATTGCTTTGGTTGGTCTCACGCAATTTGCACTCTGGTTGCTGCTTACATTCGGGCTAGTATATGGAGCGGTAAAATTTGTCAACACTACTAAATTTAATCCTAAAAAACTCGAAGAAACCATGAAATCAAGCCAGCCTACAAACGGCCTTAGTGCGGAACTAGGACAAAACGAAAATGTTCAGCCGGAGCTTGAACAATTAGGCAGTTTCACAGAAGGTATCAACTTACCCGTCATAGTCGGGTCTTTCCTTGCATTTTTTCTGGGCGGTTATTTGTTGTACGCAGCACTTTTTGCTGCAGTAGGTTCTGCGGTTGACAGCGATGCAGATACACAACAATTTATGTTGCCAGTAACAATTCCGATGATTCTTGCCATCACAATTTCACAAACTGTAATTACCAATCCACAAAGCTCTATTGCCTTTTGGTTCAGCATGTTTCCCCTGACTTCGCCAATTATCATGATGGTCAGAATCCCATTTGGGGTTCCTGTATGGGAGGTTACACTTTCGTTACTCCTTCTGATTGCAGGGTTTTTATTTACCACGTGGCTTTCTGCCAAAATTTATCGCACCGGAATTCTGATGTACGGGAAAAAAAGTTCCTACAAAGAACTTTGGAAGTGGCTTTTCTACAAGGATTAATTTTTAATGATGGAATCTCCTATTGCAGTTATTGATCTTGGAACGAATACATTCAACCTCCTTATAGCTGAATTTGAAAGGAACAAGATCAAAGCCCTTTTCCAGGAAAAATATCCCGTAAAACTTGGTCAGCAAGGCATCCACAAAAAAATTATCACTGAAGAGGCTTTTCACAGAGGCATAAAGCAAATTTTAAAAATTCATCAGGAAATAAAAAAACATGGAGTTACGCGTGTTGAAGCATTTGCCACTTCGGCAATAAGGGATGCCAGCAATGGTAAAGAATTCGTGAAACAAGTATTTTCAAAAACCGGAATTAGCATCAAAATCATAAATGGACTGAAGGAAGCTGAATACATTTATAAGGGTGTCAGAGCAGGTCTTCGTCTTCGTGCAAGCAATAGCCTTATCATGGAT
>JBEGML010000211.1:0-3023 GCA_041183145.1 Bacteroidota bacterium
ATTATTCCGAGTATTACTAGCTGAATACCACCAATGAAAAGAATGCTAACCATTACAGAAGCCCATCCACTAATTACATGATCGTTAAAAAGATAAATCAGCACAGCGTATAATGCATAAACGAATGCGAGTAAACTTATTAAAATGCCTAAAAATATGGCAAAACGCAGAGGCTTTATACTGAAACCGGTAATACCATTAATGGCAAAAGCGAGCATTTTAGACAGAGAGTACTTGGTAACTCCACTGAATCTTTTCTCAGCCTGGTAACTTAATTTATACTGCTTAAAACCAAGCCAAGGAATTAGGCCTCTTAAAAACAAGAATGGATCCTTGGTTTGCCGAATTACTGAGGCCACTTTTGCATCAATAAGTCTGAAATCTGCAGTTCCTTCTTCTATGGGCACGTCGCTCATTTTCCTTAACAGCGTATAAAACAAACTGGAAGAGAATCTTTTGAATTTCGAAATATCATCGTCATTTATTCGCTGGGTGTAAACAACATCGTATCCTTCAGCCCATTTTTCAAGCATAGAAGTTATGAGATGAGGGGGATGCTGAAGATCAGCATCCATGGAAATAATAGCATTTCCACGTGCGTAATCGATCCCAGCTTTAATCGCGGCCTGATGACCAAAGTTTCTTGAAAACCGCAGATAATGAACGTTATCGAAACGTTCATGAAGATTAACTAACTCAACAATTGTATCATCAGAACTTCCGTCGTCCACGAAAATAATTTCAAAGGAATAGTGAGTTTTTGACAATATCTCATTCAGGCCCTCACAAAGAATACGAATATTCCCTGACTCATTGTAGGCGGGAATTATCACTGAGACCATAATCACTATTTCGAAAGAATGAGCCCAAATATATTAAAACGAAGCCATTCAAAAGTAGAAAGTCGTCAATGAACAAAATTCGTTTTTTAACGTGGTAATCATACCTTTGTACACTGATTGGCTAAATCTATGGCGGATTTTACGCACCAAGCATACTCAGACTATCTGCATGCATTGAAAATAAGCACAGGAAAGTTTCTGAGATTCGATGAGTATTTTGAACTTCAGCAAAAACCTGAAAAATTCTGCCTGATCAGACATGATGTTGACCGTTTGCCCTTAAGGGCACTGAAAATGGCCAGGCTGGAAAATGAGTTGGGGATTGTCTCCACCTACTATTTTAGAAAAAAACCATACACCTTCAAACCGGAAATCATCCGTGAGATTGCCTCACTTGGACACGAAATTGGTTACCATTATGAGAACCTTTCCGATACAAACGGAAATTTTGATGCTGCCTTGGAGGACTTCAGGAATAACCTCAGAGAGTTCAGAAAAATTACAGAGGTTAAAACATGTGCCATGCACGGGCAGCCGCTGAAACCATACGATAACCGGGACTTATGGCGCAATGAAAAAAATATGAAGATATTACAGAGCGAGCTTAGAATACTCGGAGAGGTTTATCTGAATATTGACTATTCGGATATTGCCTATATCAATGATACAGGAAGAAACTGGACCAGCGGTCAATCTAACAGAAGAGATAAAGTCAACAGCCAGATAGAGGCAGACTTTTCATCAGGTGAATCATTGTTGCAATATCTTCAGGGAAAGCCACACAACAAAATCTGCTTTCAGATTCATCCGGAACGCTGGGTTTCAGGTGCTCCTGCATGGCTGGCTCAATACCTTTTCGACGAGGCAACAAATTATGCCAAAATTCTTTTCTCCATTTTAAGAAAGTAAAATCCATCTGATGAGTATTTATTCAGACGACAATTGGCATGCGTTTCTAAGAGACACCTTTGGATGGAAAATCAACCACCTGGTTATCGATAATCAACACATCCCTTTTGTAATTAAGCGCAAATTGGATCTTAAAAAAATTGCAAGTTCCCTGCCACTGGTTCACAGGATGCCCGATCTGGTGCTACGCAATAGAGAAGCATTTGTCGAAGAATTATCCAAGCATGACATCGGAGACTTCAATTATCATGGCTACATTGATGCCCCATTCTTCAGCAGATACAGCATCAATGTTATTGTTAAATTGAACCTGAAAGCCTACGTATCCGCCTCAGAAATATTTTCAAACTTCAGCAAAGACAGTATTCAAAGAAAAGTTAATAAAGCCGTGAAAAGCGGCTTCAAGGTTGAGCATCTGCATCAACTGAGAAACTTTGAAGATTTTCAGGAAATTCAGTCTGAAACAAGAAAAAGACAAGGCTCACCAACTTATCCTAAAAACTTCTTTACCAATCTAAAAAAGCATTTGGGAGAAAGCGTAAATTTATTCGGCATTTACGATAATAGACGATTGATTTCAGGCATCATAACCTTCAATTATGGAGGCAATGCCATTTATGCTTATGGGGCCTCCACGAGCAATGATGCCTATCTAAAGCAAGGCATCAATCAGCAATGTATGTGGGAGAGTATCAAGTTTGCCAAAGAAGGCAATTGCTCTGTTTATGACTTTGGCTCGACACCCAATCATCACAAATCTCTCCTGGAATATAAGTTGAAATGGTCTAATGAAAAAGAGGATCTGTTCTACTCGTTCTTCAGTATATCAGGAAAACAAATTCCGGTTTTAGACAGGCAATCGGGCATGGCCAAACTCATGGAAAAAGTCATACACAAAATGCCCGACCAGGTATTTAAAAGCGTTACACCGCAATTACTTAAATTGGCAGTATACTGATATGAAGAAAGTTAAAAAATTCGTGATTGCATGGCTCAGACTTGTGGCAAATCATTGTATTTTGCCCTCATTGCGTCATTTTCTATTCAGACTTAGCGGTCTTCGTATTGGCGATAAAACCTATATCAACATGGGGCTTCACATCATAGATGACTACGACAACATGCTGATCATCGGAAGTCATGTTGCATTATCACCTAATGTAACCTTCGTTGCTAGTTCAAATCCAAACGAATCCGATCTTGGCAAAAATACCAGATTCGTGAAAAAGTCTCCGATTGTTGTAGGCGACCATTCTTGGATAGGAACCGGCG
>JBEGML010000212.1:0-3013 GCA_041183145.1 Bacteroidota bacterium
GGTTAGTCACATTTCACCACCACATCATTTTCAATTAATATCTCTTGAATACTATACATAGGAAATGATCACATTCTATCGGCCTTTATACATCCTGTCAAATTTTGAACCTGATGATCAAAAAATAAAATACTAAAGGTCTCAAATAAATAAATTCGTACATATCTGAGTGAATTGAACACTTGATGTGTTATTCTAATAAAGTATTTTTACTTTTAAGTTCAACATACTGATGACACTTTTAAAATTTTCTCCAGTTATTTTATTCGGTTCACTTTTCCTGAACATAGCGTGCGTGTGTGCACAAAATATGGAATCGATAAGAAAATCATTTGATGCGCCACCCTTGAATGCAAAACCCCGTGTGTATTGGTGGTGGTTGTTTAACCGGGTGGATAAAGCAAGTATTACCAGAGATTTTGAAGAATTTAAGGCGAAAGGTATAAGCGGGGTAAACCTGATTTGTACCGGGGGATATGCCGGTAAAGTGCCTCTGCTTGGAGTGAAGTACCAAAGTCCTGAATGGTGGGAGCTCTTCAGACATACTGTTAAAGAAGCTAAGCGAAACAATATTGAACTTGGTTTTAATCTTTCCGCGGGTGGCTGGACGATGGAAGGACCTTGGGTAACGAAGGATAATGCCATGAAAAAAGTTGTCTCATCAGAATTAAAAGTTTTAGGTCCCACAAAATTTGCTGGCAAACTCCCACAGCCTGAAACGATAGACGAGTACTATCATGATACTTGGGTGCAAGCCTTCCGAATACAAGGAAACTCAAAACAAATTATTCCTGGTTCAATGGTGGATTTAACAGACAGACTTAAACCTGACGGGCAGCTTGATTGGAATGTGCCCCAAGGTCAATGGATTATTTTGCGAAATGGCTATACGCTCACTGGACATTTTTGGAGTAGGTGGTTTGCCTGGCCAGGGCCACCGCAGGCTGATACTTTTGAAGGTGGCGATGGTTATGAAATTGATTATCTGAGTATTTCCGCATTGGACAACCATTTTGAACATCTGGGCAAACCAATACTCGAAGAAGCCAAAAAGGCAGGCGGGAGTATCGCCTATTTTTGGTCAGATAGCTGGGAGTGTGGCAAACTTACCTGGACGCAGGATTTTCCAAACCAGTTCAGGCGCTTTCGGGGGTATGATATAAAACCCTATTTACCTGTCTTAGCTGGTTATACGGTAGATAGTGAGGATGTTTCAGCACGTTTTCGTGAAGATTTTGACCGAACTATCCAGGATTGTATTTCAGAAAATTTTTACGGTCATTTCATGGAACTGTGTCACAAAAATGGAGTAAAAGTAGGCAACGAAGCTGCTGGGCCAAATGACATTCCTCCAATCGATGCCTTGAAAAATCTGGGGTACTCTGATCTACCTGCTGGTGAATTTTGGACAAACGGACACAGGAAATCACCGAACGGATATAACGCAGATATGTGGCAAAGGCTTAATTTAAAACAAACAGCCACAGCGGCTCATATTTACGGAAAGCGTGAAGCCATGGCGGAGGCCTTTACGATGATGGACGGCGATGCCACCCACTGGGCACTAGGCCCTTCCGATCTAAAACCCTATGCCAATGATGCTTTTTGCGAGGGTATTAATCGTTTTATGTTGCATCAGGCAACCAGCCAGCCACCTTCAGACGGTAAGCCTGGCTTCGAGTTTTGTGCAGGCCAGCATTTTACACCTAACCTCACGTGGTGGGAGCAATCACCTGCATTCTTTACCTACCTTTCGCGTTGTCAGTACATGCTACAACAAGGCAACTTTGTTGCTGATGTCTGCTTTTACCTAGGCGAACGGTCACCAACACTGGTTCCACCAAAATACATTGTTCCATCCCTAGGTGCAGGATACGACTGTGATTACAGTAATGCTGATGTGCTGCTCAACCGTATGTCTGTAAAAGATGGAAAAATTACGCTTCCTTTCGGAATGAGCTATCGTTTGCTGGTGTTGCAGAATTGCACTTCACCTTCTCCGGAAATCACTGAGAAGGTTGGTGCATATCAGCGATTAAAAGTCTCTTCAACGCCTTCAGATGCCATGTCATTGGAAGTGATTCAAAAGCTAAGAGAGTTAATCATAGCTGGAGCAACTGTTGTGGGGCCTCCACCAGCAACTATTATCGGCCTGAAAAATTATCCTGAAGGCGATATAAAGTTGAAAGAAATAGTAACCGAAATTTGGGGCGATCTTGATGGTAAAACCCGCACCGAACGAAAATTCGGAAAAGGCAGGATTATCTGGGGGAAAACCGCACGCGAAATACTTCTTGCGGATGGCATAATGCCCGACTTTACATTCGGAGAACAAAATAACAATCCGGGGCAGTTTGATTACATCCATCGCAGTCATGGTGAAGTGGATATCTATTTTGTAATCAACCGAACAAATCAGCCTGTGAAAAAGGAATTTACTTTTCGAGTAGCTGGAAAACAACCTGAAATATGGGATGCGGTAACGGGTAAAATACATAAAGCAACTTCCTATCAACAAACAAGCGCTGGCATAACCTTAACATTGAATATGGAAAGTTTTGGTTCATGGTTTATTGTGTTTCAAAAGCCCATTTCTATTTTTCCTTCCCAATCGGGTAAACCTAATTTCCCCGAATTAAAGGAACTAACAGAATTTAGTGGTGCCTGGAATGTTTCATTTGATCCACAGTGGGGCGGACCGATCCACACATCATTTGATAAACTGATAAGCTGGACCGATAGACCAGAAGAGGGGATCAGATATTATTCGGGTAAAGCCACCTATACAAAATCCTTTGATTTAACCCCTGAAAAAAATAAAAAGAGGAGATTGTTTCTTGATTTGGGTGAGCTTAAAGATGTGGCCGAAGTATGGCTTAATGGGAAGAATCTGGGTGTTCTTTGGAGTGCTCCGTGGCGTGTTGAAATTACAGATGCTGTTAAAGCAACAGTTAATAAACTGGAAGTTAGCGTTATCAATTTATGGACAAACCGCGTTATCGGGGATCTGAAC
>JBEGML010000213.1:0-8005 GCA_041183145.1 Bacteroidota bacterium
GTTTTAATAAGGAAGAAGGCAAAAAAAGCCCGGAATTTCCGGGCTTGTCTATTCGCATTTATTTTGTGATGATGCATTTCCCTTTGGCAGTTAGATAACCGTCCTGATTGAAAATGCTTCCGTGATAAAGTCCACTGCTTAGTTCTGATTTTACTAAGTTTTCGCCTGGCTGTAAACTGTGTATTTCACAAATCTTGCCGCTAATGTCAGTCAAGACAAGTCTGCATATAGCACTTTCTGGATTTTTAACTCGGAATTCACCTTGACAAGGCTGGGGATAAAATGAGAAATCGGTTGCACTATTTTGCTCTCCAATTCCGAGACTTATTGGAGGATTCCATTGCAAGGCATCTACCCAAAGTGTAGAACCTGCAACACCCCCTGATTTTTTACTGCTTGAAATCAGAATGTAGGCGGTGTCTGGAAGGGTGCTTGGCGGGAAAGCAGGATTGTAAACGATATTAACAACCGCTGGCTGGAAGCCAGAGGACGGACTAATGGTAAGACGTCCGCTGCCAATGGTGTCACGTGAATTTGAACCGGAGGCATTCCATTTCGATAAGGCCACGTAAGCAAAGGCCTCATCGTTGCCTGATGGGGCATACTTTGCCAGAAACCCAAAAGCCGTATCTCTGCTGGTGTAGGGAAATCCTTGGATCACCTTTTGCGTAGCGATATTTAATGTTCCACTGAGTAAAAATCCTGAAGTATCAGGGAAATAAGCAGAAAGTGAATTGGGGCTTAGCGATTTTGTGGTGATTTTAGCTGAGTAATTCCCCTGAAATTTGACTATACTGTCTTTGGATACGCAGTTAACTCCTGTGAAAGGATTGATTGCCGCAGCCCAGCCGTTAGGGAAGGAAAAGGTGAGCAACGAATACCATGACTCCATGTTATATGAAATCTGGGCTTGACTGAAGTTGCTAAAAAAAACGCCGGCCAAAAGGAGGCAGAGTAGATTTTTTTTCATGTTTAATGTTTGTTCAAAGATAATTTATTTCAGTTGAAGAAACGATATTTTACAATACACCAAATGGCTCTGAATCCGTCTTTCCAACCAATTTTCTTGCCCTCTTGATAGGTGCGTCCGTAATAAGAAATACCCACTTCATAGATTCTTACCCCTTTTACTCTGGCTACCTTTGCTGTGACTTCAGGCTCAAACCCGAAACGTTTTTCTTTCAGCTTTAAGCCTTGAGCAATATCGGTTCTGAACAGCTTGTAACAGGTTTCCATATCGGTTAGATTAAGATCTGTAAAGATGTTAGACAGGAATGTTAGAAATTTATTTCCCAAAGTATGCCAGAAAAACAAAATCCGGTGCGCGTTACCTCCCATAAACCTGGAGCCATAAACAACGTCAGCAAACCCATCGGTGACTGGTTTAATCAAAATATTGAATTCTTCCGGATCGTATTCCAGATCTGCATCCTGAACAATCAGGTATTCTCCCTGTGCGAGAGAAATTCCTTTGTGAATAGCTGCGCCTTTACCCTGATTAACAGGTTGGTGGAAAATACGCATCCCTAATTCTTCACCATGTTTAGTTGCATAGGATTCCAAAACTGCCGCGGTGTTGTCGGTGGAGCAGTCGTTAACCACGATCACCTCTTTTTGAATGTTATGGATGAGTTTTACCTTTCTGACCTTGTCAAGAATAAGATGAATGGTAGGCCCTTCATTATAGGCGGGTATAATGACGGATAGTTTCTTAAATTCCATTTACCGCAAAGAAAAGAAATTATCTTCATCACGCCATTCAGAGATGGTTTGAGCAGAGGCCATAAACAGCATTTTAATTCGATTCGATTTAAGGCAGGCTTAAGACTTTCCTGCCTATCTTTGTATGTGTCAATTTCCTTCCTGAACCTAACATCAGCTTTGTTGTTTTTCTTTGCATCAGGTATTGCATCCTGTCAGGATTTGCAGCAAAAAAATAATATACCCTCTGAACAAAAAACTATGAAAGATTCGGGAGATGCTGATTTGCCTTCAGGCAACCCAAGTGCGGCAAATTATTCGGCTGAACAGTGGAAAAATATTTTAAGTCCGGAGCAGTTTCACGTGCTTCGTGAAAAGGGAACTGAGCGCGCTTTTACGGGTGAGTATTGGAACCATCATGAGCATGGTGAGTACGCCTGCGCGGGCTGTGGGTCCGTTCTATTTGTTTCTGATACTAAATTTGATTCCGGCTGCGGCTGGCCAAGTTTTTTTGAAATGGCTGACAGCAGCCGAATTATTCGAAAGCAAGATTACAGTTTTGGAATGAGCAGAATTGAGGTAATTTGCGCCAACTGCAAGGGGCATCTGGGTCATGTTTTTGAAGATGGCCCCAAGCCAACCGGATTGCGTTATTGTATCAATTCTCTGAGTATTAAATTCAGGAAAAAATAATTTTACCATGAAGATACCTATTCGTTTATTATCGTTTTTTGCTATAATTTTTCCAACTCTGAATGCCGTGGCTCAGCTTTGTAATCCGGCCGGAAACGTTGTGATATTTTCAAATTACGAGGGCGGAATTTTGAACATTGATGTGGACGTTAATATCCCGAACTTAAAAATCGGTGTAACAACCTACGAGGCCGTTCAGATTAATATTACCGGTTCATTTGCAGCAAATGTCAGCTCGGTGATCTATGCGGGATACAATGGGCAAAACTCAACAGCTTGCGGCGGCTCGTTCTTTCCCACCACCGTGAATGGAGTGAATCCCTCAAATGTTAAAATTTTCTCAGGTTCAACCGGTGATATAGCTATTACAACTCACCTTGGTGATCCTGAGCCTATTATTAATATTCCATTGATTAATTGCATGGTAGGTGCATCAGGATGTTTCGCCAATACAAATCTGACAGGTGGGGTAAATTCTTCCCCTCAGATTGTGCAGTTTTTTCTCTCCGAATTTGGACCGGGGTCTTCTCTACGCTCTCACTTTACAGATTATGGTTGTTTCCCTCTATCAAATCTGATCAGTGCCGGTGGTAATTGTTGTTTTCAGACTCCTTCAGGTGCAGTTAATCCGATTTATGTTTCAGGAGGAGGCTATGATTTTATTCCGGCAACCGCAGACCTTTGCAATGGCAACATTAATCTGGATCTCAGCTTTTATCCGGTTTTGGTTCAACCGCCTGTTTACACCGGCTACGTGTGGTCTAACGGTGTAAATGGTCCGCTTATCTCAATCTCAAGTCCGGGTACTTATTCTTTTACAGTCACAGATTATTGCCATTCTCCTCCTATTAATGCATTATCTGACACGATTGTAGTAAGCGCATGCTGTGCGGTTACGGCTGCCGTTAACGGCCCATCGGCAGTATGTTCCGGAGACACTGCTGTTTTTGCCGCTGTAGCTGCCGGTGGCAGCGGAAACTATTCTTTTGAATGGAGCAATGGTAGTACCAATGACTCGCTTTTTCTGGCAAACCCTGTTTCTGGTCTATACTTTTTGGTTGTAACTGATATTGCCAATGCCTGTGATGATACCGTATATTTTAATCTTGCAGTGAATCCTAATCCTGTGGTGAATGTAAGTGGTCAAACCCAGTTGTGCTCAGGTGATGCAGCTTTGCTGCAACTTAATAATTCAAGTCCGTCTCCTAACGATTTATATGTCTGGAGTACAGGTACTGTTGGCAATACTTTGAATATTTCTTCTCCGGTTAGCGGTAACTATTTCGGATATGTGGTGAATAATCAAACGGGTTGTCGTGATACCGTTTTTTTTACACTTACCGTTTCTCCCACGCCACAGATATCTTATACCGGCAATACAACCCTGTGTTCCGGCCAAAGTCTTGTGCTTAATGCATCTTCAAGTTCTGCAGGTATTAGTTTTACTTGGTCTAATGGTACTTCCGGACCTGCACTGAACATAGCAAATCCAGCATCCGGATTGCTAACTCTAACAGGAACTGATCCTCTTTCCAGCTGTTTTGAAGAGGTCAATATCAATGTTCAGGTGATTACCTCTCCTCAGCCTGTTTTTATCAATCCTCAGCTACAAATATGTGCGGGCTCTTCTCAGCTTTATGTTGTTCAGGTTAACGGTGGCTCAGGAAATTTCTCGTACCTCTGGAGTACGGGCCAGGTCGGTAATCCGATTACGATTTCGAATTTCCCGGGAGGAAATCTGGAATGTACAGTAACTGATTTAAATACAGGTTGTACCGGAACCTCCTCTGTTAATCTCACCCTCATTCCGCTTCCACAGGTTTTCTTTTTGCAGCAACCCTCAGGTGGGTGCCCCGGTGTTCCGCTGACCTTTGAGGCCGGTGTTGCTGGCGGTAGTGGCAACTACGACTATCAATGGAGTACAGGTGATAATACTGCTCTTATGACCTGGGCGAATCCGGCAAGTGGTCAGATTCAGTGCGTAATTACTGATCTTACCACAAGTTGCAGTGCCTTGCTTACAACTACCCTCACTCTTTTTCCTGAACCTCAGCTTGTTTTTGATCAGCTCACTTCACAGGTCTGTCAGGGGAATTCCGCTTTTTTCTCTGTCAGTACTTCCGGAGGTTCAGGAAATTACACCTATGCCTGGAGTACCGGACAGTCGGGAACTTTCGTGTCTTTTGTTCCGGCACAACCTGAAACCCTATCTGTGGTGGTGACTGATCAGAGCACGGGTTGTACTGATACGGTTAGCACATTTATTAATCTGGTTACAGCCCCAACAGCAGAATTTTCGGCAAATACCCCGGTTTGTCAGGGCTTCCCACTTTCTCTCCAGAATTCTTCTCAGAACTCAAGCGGGTATCTCTGGAACTTTGGCAATGGCGCTCTTGATACGGCATCGAGTCCAAATTACCTGTATTCGGCACCCGGCACTTACCAGATAAGTTTGGTGGCCTTCAATGGAGGTTGTGCAGACACTGCCTTTTTCCCCGTTGAAATCGGAGGTTTTCCGGAAATCGATCTTGGAGAGGCCAGGGTGGAAGACTGGGATGTGTATATCCCTTTTTCAATCGACAATCCGGGCTTTACAACTGTAGACTGGGGTGATGGAACCACCGAACAAGAACCTTCTCAGGGTCGCCTTTTTCATGGTTATTCTCAAACGGGCACTTACACCATCATCATAAGCAGCGTGCAGCCTCCGGGTTGCTTTGATTCAGATACTGCTATTGTGGAGGTTATTGAGCCACTGAGACTATTCCTTCCCAGTTCTTTCACTCCTAACGGCGATGAATTAAATGATGTGCTGTTGGTTGTGAGTAATCTAAAGTCTGATGATTTTTTTGAACTACGGATCTTCAATCGCTGGGGTCAGCAATTTTATAAGTCGAATGACCCGCTGCAGGGCTGGGATGGTACCTATCGCGGAAAAGATTCTCCGGAAGGTCTGTATCTCTATGAGCTTTCCTACAGCAGTGAGAGAGCGAGAAAAAAAGGAATACAGATTTCTACAGGTCAGATTAATCTACTGAGATAGCCGATTGCCTGAGTTGAAACCACACAAGCGTGCGGTTTTAGCAAAAAAAAGTACCCGGGACGGGAATCGAACCCGTACAGCTGTTGAGGCTACAGGATTTTAAGTCCTGCGTGTCTACCAGTTCCACCACCCGGGCAGAGTTTAATTCAGGAAGCGAAATTTTTTTAGGATAAGAAGCGCTGCCGGAACCATAGAAATTCAGGCACATTAACGGTAGTTGTGATTGTGTATAAACACGGTGGCCTGAGGCTTTTGGAGCGAAAGACGAGATTCGAACTCGCGACCCCGACCTTGGCAAGGTCGTGCTCTACCAACTGAGCTACTTTCGCAATAGGGTTGCAAAAGTAAAATAACAATATCAATTCTGCAAATTTGCCTGATTTTAATTCTCAATTCTGAAAGATCCCGGATTCATATTAAACCAGATATTGTTGCAGTTCAATGGACGGCATGCGCCTTTTGTGCCTGGGAACATTCCGGTATTCAGAAAGCTGCCCGCGCTGCATTACTGCCGGCCGGATGATACAATCTTTTTTCCACTGAGTGTTTTGTTTCTCCTTAGAAGGCTTGAGAAATATCTTTCATCGGAGGAAATTTCTCAAATCAAACTTGTCCTGCCGCATGTGAAGCAGCAATTATACCTTTATAAAAATAAAGATACTGAACCCTCATACAACTTCTGGAAAACACGTCCGTCTGCCCACTGGCCCTTTGGGAATTTTGCTCAACGCTTTCGTTTTTTCCAAATTCCTGATGACATTGACGATAGCGCGCTGGCTCTTTCCATACTGGATGGGCAAAAAACTGATTTTGAAGCACTGAGAAATAAAATGCTCAGATATGCCAATGTGAATGTTGGTAAAAATCATCCTCACACTTTTTCGGTGTTCAGAAACAGAAAAATTTACAATACTTTTTTCATTAAAAGCATGCCCAGCAGCTTCGATTTTTGCGCTCTCAGTAATGTAATGCTTTTGTTTCATGAAGCAGGTCTGAAGGCCGTTGAAGAGGATGCTGACAGTATTTTCTTTTTAAGACAAAGCATTTTAAATAGGCATTTTCTAGATCGGTCATGGGCAATTTCACCCTATTATCCTGATTCTGCGATTATCCTCTATCATGCGGTACGAGCGAGAGGGTGTTTGTTTTCTGATGCTGAGCAGGCAGATATACTTCTTCCCTTGTTGCAGGATGTTTTTGCAAGTTGCCGCCGGCCCGTACAGAAAATGATGTTGGCATCTTCTCTGATGAAAATGGGAGTTAAGCCGGAAGATGTTTCAATACCGGATGATAGGGCGCTTGATAATTTTGTATTTTTTGTGGCCGGACTATTCGGTGAGTTTCATTCACCATGGATACGTTTGCTCGACAGATTGAGTTTTACTCAGGTAAAGTATCATTGCCGAACCTTTTCCGACGCCCTGTTATTCGAATATCTCATTCTGAAGCGATCACATGAAACCGTTGCAAGATAATTACTCAGGCTTGCGTATTTTTGAGCAATGAGAGATTTATTATTTCAAAAGCATGTATTTGTATGCACTAATCAACGTGAAGCCGGTGCACGTGTCTGTTGTGGCGAAGAGCGCGGCTTTGCCTTGGTTTCTGCCTTTAAAAAGGCCATCCGCGATCAGGGCATTTCGGTTGAAGTGAGGGCACAACGAACGGGATGCTTCGATATTTGTGAGCACGGACCCAATGTGATGGTTTATCCGGAAGGTACGATTTACGGTAACGTTCAGTTAGCTGATGTGGAGGAAATTACTCTGCAGCATCTGAAAAACAATCAGGTTGTTCAACGTCTGGCTTTAAGTCCGGAGCAGGCAAGAAAAAAGCCATGACTATAGAGGCCGCCCAGACTCTTGTTGACCGCTGGATTAAAACTGTTGGTGTAAGGTATTTCAGTGAGCTTACCAATACCGCCTTGCTCATGGAGGAGGTTGGCGAGCTCGCCAGAATCATGGCCAGGAAATTTGGTGATCAGGTTTCAAAAAAGGGCGATCAGGAAGAACAGCTTGCTGATGAAATGGCCGATGTGCTCTTTGTGCTGATTTGCCTTGCCAACCAGACAGGTGTTAATCTTGATGAGGCCCTGAAAAAAAACCTTGAAAAAAAGTCAATCCGTGATGCCGACAGGCATAAAAATAATCCTAAACTAAAATCATAGCAAGGGCTTCAGCTCTACTTTGGTGAGTCCTTTATTGATAAAGTCAAGCTGTTTTGCAGCTGAATAGCTAAGGTCAATTACTCTTTTGCTTTTTCGTGGAAGCCTGTCGTTAATCTTAACAATAACTTCTTTATTGTTGCTCAGGTTTACCACTTTTACGCGGGTTCCAAAAGGCAGTGTCTTGTGCGCTGCCGTCAGACTATCTGTGTGGTATTTTTCACCGCTGCTGGTTCTTTTGTTTTGAAATTTATGGGCATAATAGCTGGCCGTTCCGGTTTGACTACGAACGACTCCCTGAAACATCAGTGTAGTGATAATCAGCAGAGGTAATTTCAGGAGTATGTATCTGATTTCAATGATATTTTTTCAACCGGGATTAGTACAATTATAATGATTTATCA
>JBEGML010000214.1:0-6423 GCA_041183145.1 Bacteroidota bacterium
AGGAAAATCCGGATCCTATTACTACTACAGGGTTTTTGGACATACTATCTGAAATCCTGCAAGGCGGTCATGAGTTGCTTGCGGGCAAGGAAAATTCTGCTTTTAACGGTTCCGATTGGAACATCGAGGTGTGCGGCAATTTCCTTGTATTTATGACCTTCGAAAAACATTTTGAAGGGCACCCGAAGCTCATCCGGCAGAGAATCTATACTAAAGTTAATATCTTTTTCTGAGATTCTTGATACCGGCGAAACTAAACCCGAGTGCTGAGGCACATTGAGATATTGCAAATCTTTAGATGAGTCAACAACCTGACTTACTTTTGATGAGCGTCGGTAGTTGTTGATAAAGGTATTTTTCATGATGGTGTAAAGCCAGGCTTTGAGGTTAGTGGCCTCAGTAAACTTGTCTTTGTACATCATTGCTTTAAGCATGGTTTCCTGCAATAAATCCTTCGCGTCTTCAGAGTTGCTGGTGAGACTTAATGCGAAATATCCTAGTGCCTGGCGGAAGCCTAAAACTTGTTTGTTGAACTCGACGGTAGACATTTTTCGATTTTTGTTTAACAAATGTAGTGTTTGGTTAAACAAATAAACAAGCGTTTAGCGAATTTTAACACTTTGTTTAACACAATCGACTGATTGTTAAACAGAAAGATTTAGAAAAAAGAGGCCAGTTGTTGCATATCTGCGAATGTTTTCACATTTTGAGGCAACGATAATTCGGCGGAAAGCACTTGAAACCCGCTCAGGAGAATTTGAGAGGAAGGGAATTCTGCAGAAAGCTGGTCAACATAATCTTTGATTGTTTGATCGGGCAGAGGGCAAGTCAGAACAGAAACGATGTAGGTGGGATTGTGAAGCAGGTAAACGCTGTTCAGGTTGTTATGGGGCACGCTTTGTCCCAGGTAGATGGTTTTTAGCCCCTTGGATTTTAGAGTATAGTTGGCAAAAAGCAGAGAAATTTCATGAAGTTCCTGATCTGGCAGGTAGAGGAGGACTTTTTGTGCGTTTGGGGCAACCTTTTGGTTGGCTCCATCAATAGCTACAATAAGTTTTTGTCTGATTAAGTTGGAGATGAAGTGTTCCTGAGCCGGATTAATGGAGTTGGTTTGCCAGAGAATTCCCACCTTATGAAGGAATGGGAAGACGATATCTTGAACGGTATTATCGAAACCCTGCCTGAGAATGTTGTAGGATAGGGATTTCTCGAATCTTTCCTCATCCATTTCCACCATTGCGAGAACGAGGGAGTCTATTTGTATAATAGAGTCTGGGCTTGTCTCTGTAACCTCCAGAACTTTTTCACGAATGTGAAGATCGCCGAGGTTAGCAATTTTGGATATTTTAAATCCATTATTGTTAAGAATCGAAATATTGAGGACCTTTTTAAGGTCTTCGTCGTTGTAGGTACGAATATTAGAATCTGATCGTTCGGGGTTTAGAATCCCGTAACGCTGCTCCCATATGCGCAAAGTATGCGCCTTGATGCCAGATAACCTTTCCAGGTCTTTGATTGAATATACCGCCACAATCCGTCAGTTTGTGAGTTCTAAACAAAAAAAACAGAAGAAAGTTTAAAAATGGACGAATTTCTTATTCTCCTTTAGTGTTTCCTTTACTTTCAGGAACTGAGTTTGCCATGCCTGCGAGGTCGCGATCAAAGAAATAGAGACCACCGGCATCGGTACCAATCATCTTAAGTTTATCCAGAATGGTTCTGGCCAGAGCCTCCTCTTCGATTTGTTCGCTCACATACCACTGAAGAAAATTGTGGGTGGTATAATCTTTTTCTCGGAGGCAAACATCAACGAGGTTGTTGATTTCACTGCTGACCATAACCTCGTGTTTATGGACAATTTCAAAAACAGAGGACAGGGATTTAAATGTTTTTTCAGGTTGTTTAAGAGAAGGTACAACAGCGTGGCCTCCGCGTTCATTGACGAATCTAAGCAGCTTAATCATGTGCATTCTTTCCTCATCGGAATGGTGGAACAGAAAAGCCGCTACGCCGGAAAATCCTTGGGTTTCAGCCCAGGAAGCCATGGCGAGATAGAACTGACTGCTTGAAGCCTCAAGTTCTATTTGTTTATTCAGTGCTGTTTCGATTTTTTTCGATAACATAGTGTCATTAATTTTACCTCAAAGTTACACATTGAAACACTCCCGAGCGGTATTTGTTTTTTTTGTTCTTACCGCAGTCTTTTTTTCAGGCTGGTTTAGTTCGGTGCTGGCAACTGTATCGAAACCGGTCAAATTAAATGAAGAAGAGAAGAATTGTATTACCGGAGACTTGTTTTACCTGAGTGCAGAAAAGCGCAGCAAGACTTTTCCGGTAAAAGAAAAAATGCAGGTAGGAAAAGAGGGATCAGTTCTGAATTTGGGGTTTACCAATCAAGATTATTGGTTTTATTTCAGCATGGTGCAAATGGGAGATAGAGCAGACTGGGTTCTTGAGTTTCCCTATCCTTTTCATGATTTATTGGAGGTTTGGGTCATTTCTGAGGGCAAAGACACTATTTACAGAAAATTCAGCGATAAATTACCATTTGATTTTCGCGAGGTTAAGCACAGGAATTTTATTCTACCAATTCGATTGGAGAAAGACCTGGAATGCAGTGTGTTTTGTCGACTTACCTGCGAGGGAGAAGCCAGCAGCTTTCCCGTAAGTGTTTCTGTTAAGGATGTTTTTTATCATGCAGAGTACAAAAAGCAATTAATGCTTGGGCTTTACTATGGTATTTTACTTTTTGCCTGGCTGCTAAGTGTGTTTCTTTTTCTCAGGATGCGAGAAAATGCGCAGCTTTTTTATCTCCTTTACATCAGCAGTCTTGCACTTTTTCAGCTTTCACTGGACGGATATGCTTTTCAATTCTTCTGGCCGCACTCGCCCTGGTTTGCCAATCACATGATTCCTGCTCTGGGATCAATGACTTTATTGTTTCTTGCTCAGTTTTCTCAGAGTTTTTTAAGGACAAAAACCTACAATAAGTTCCTCTCAGGATTAATAACAGTCATATCAATTCTGTTGGTTGTTTTATTTATTTTTTCACTTTTTGAAAATCCCTTCTATTCCTTAAGCTTAATCTTAAGTAATCTCATTGCCCTGCCACTCATGCTTTCTTTGCTTGCTGCAGCATTGAATGGTTTGAGGCATAATATTACCTCGGCAAGATATTTTACGGGAGCTTTTTTGCTTTTGATTATTGGCAGCAGTGCATCTTTATTAAAGAACCTTGATTTTTTGCCCCGAGTTTTTGTAACCGAGTACGGCATACAAATAGGTTCAGCCGTCGAAATTATGATGCTGAGTTTTGGGTTGGCAGAAAATCTCAAAATACTTAAAACAGAGAATGAAATGGTGCAGGCCAGATTGCTTCAGGAGCTTGAAGAAAAGTATTTGATTCAGCAGAGAGCTAAGGAAGAATTGGAAAAAAAGGTACTAGACAGAACCAAAGAGCTCAGAGAGCGTAATGAAGAAATTGCAACTAAAAACAAGGATATTACAGATAGCATTAACTATGCTTTCAGAATACAGCAGGCCACATTGCCTAGTGATGAAGACTTGCAGGCACTATTTCCTGAAAGTTTTGTTATTTACAAGCCCAGAGACATAGTAAGTGGAGATTTTTACTGGGCAGGAAGCAAGGGAGAAAAAATTTTCATTGCAGTGGCAGATTGTACCGGTCACGGGGTGCCGGGATCTTTGATGAGTATGGCGGCTAATTCTTTCCTCAATGAAATTATTAATGTACAAGGGTTGAGCTCACCTTCATCCATACTTGAAGTAATGCGAGAAAAGATAATTCAATTACTTAGGCAAGATAAAAATCAGACACGCGATGGTATGGACATTGCTCTTTTGGTGATAGACCATGAAACGGGAATGGTGCAATTTTCTGGAGCATACAATCCGGCTTACCTATTGAGAAAAGGCAAAGAAAAACCACATGAAGACTTAAACAAACTGAAAAGTGATGATGATATGAGTTTGTGGTCATTGCCTGCCAACAGGTTTCCAGTCGGAAAACTGCACGACGACCGGCATGAGACTTTTGTTGAAATAAGTTTTCCGTTTAGGGATGACGATATTTTTCTGATGTTTACGGATGGTTTCGCGGATCAGTTTGGTGGGGAAAAAGGCAAGAAGCTTAAATATGCTACATTGCAAAATCTTTTGTTTTCCGTTCCTTTGTCTGCCTTGCCAGCTTCAATCGAGTTTGCTTTTAGCAGTTGGAAGGGCAATCTTGAGCAGGTGGATGACCTTTGCATCTTAGGATTTAAAATTACATCAAGTGAGTCTTGAAAATCGAATCAGAGAGCTTGAGCAGGAGAATGCCCGTTTGAGGCAGGCATTGGAAAACCGCGGCTTCTACAAAGAGGAATATAGTTCCCCACTTGTAAAGGTTCCACAAGAGCTTGGGCCATTGTTCGGTGAAATGCAAAAGGCTGTAAAAAGTTATTTTGACAATCTTGTTTTTGATCCCGAACACGCAAGTATAAGGATCACAGATGAGCGTTATGTATTAGTCAGAGCCTCTGCTCTTTCGTATGATTTCTTTGACCGGATAAGATTGTTTTATGCCGATCAGGGTGCAGAGGGGGCTGATCAGATAGCCTTTCAAATGCTTTTCGATCTTGGGCATCTAATTGGTTTGGAAGATGCCACTGTACTTCATGGGAAGCTAAAATTGAAAAAACCATTACAGAAATTGTCTGCAGGTCCCGTACATTTCGCACTTACCGGATGGGCGTCTGTGGAAATAATGCCAGACAGTAAACCTGTTGCAGGCACTGAGTTTTTATTAAAGTATAAACATCCACACTCATTTGAAGCAGACAGCTGGATTAAGGCTAAAAAGAAGGCCCCAAAACCAGTTTGCATTATGAATGCCGGTTATTCAAGCGGATGGTGTGAGGCTAGTTTCGGCATTTCTCTCACTGCCGTTGAGATAACCTGCCGAGCAAAAGGCGATGAATCGTGTAGCTTTATTATGGCACCTCCTGACCAGATACATAGATATTTAAGTTCAGACAAAAGTAAAAAAGCGGGAAATTCGAATAATAAGCGAATTCCCGGTTTTCTGGTCAGGAAGAAGATAGAAGAGGAACTAAAGAAGTCTCTCAAAGAGAAGGAGATTTTACTCAAAGAAGTTCATCACCGGGTAAAAAATAACCTACAGATTATGTCTAGTCTGTTGAGGCTGCAGACGTTTACTTTAAACAATGAACAGGCAATTGAAAAATTCCGGGAGAGCGAGGACCGCATAAACGCAATGGCGTTGCTGCATGAATTGTTATATCGGTCAGGCAGCCTCAATAATATCAATATTTCAGAATACGTGCAGTCAATTATTAACTATCTTAACAGTAAACAATATGGCAGAGAAAAAGTGGAAATTATATTCAAACACCAGCTTTCAAATTCCTTTCTGAATATTGACAAAGCAATTTCTTGTGGATTGATATTAAATGAGATTGTTACAAATGCGCTCAAATATGCTTTCAAAGAAACCTCTAAGCCTAAAGTTATGGTTGAGTTTAATGACCACATAGCAGGAGAATTTAATTATAGATTACAGGTTAGAGATAACGGCTGCGGAATACCTACTGAAAAATTAAAGCCTGAAGCGGCGGGGTTCGGGCTCCAGATTATTCACACACTTACAGGACAGCTTGAGGGAATCATTACGATAAAAAATGACCATGGAACAGAAATCACCATTCTATTTAATTGAAATGAGAAAACCATTACACTATTTTGCTTTATCATTCGTGTTTTTACTCATGAGCACAATGATCCAGGTCAATGCTCAGAACCCTGGAAATGTCATAAACGAAAATATTACCTGGTTGAATCCCTTGCCTCAAGGGCTCGATATAAACAGAGTCAGGCCATTCGGAACCCATAGTTTACTTGCTGTTGGAAAGGCAGGCACCATGATCCGTTCAACAGATAACGGACAGAACTGGACCTATATGAAGTTTCCTATTTATTCGGATTTCTACAGCATACATTTTTTAGACAGTAACAGGGTGTATGTGGTAGGTGCAGGTGCTTCGGGCGCCACTTACGTTTACTATTCTGATGATGGTGCCAATAGTTTTTCGCAAAGATATTTTGATCCCAATATTTCAATGCGCGACATTTTTTTTGTTAATGATTCTCTTGGTTTTATGTGTGGTGCAGTAGGTCGGGTTGCCAAGACAACAGACGGTGGGTTTTCATGGAACACTCAGTTAACAGGTGTTGCCCAGGTTTATACTTCAATTAGTTTCCTTAATGCCGATACCGGATTTGTTGGGTCATCCGGAACCGGACTTCGTAAAACCTATGATGGCGGGCAGAGCTGGACGGCGGTGACAGGATATTTTCTTACCGATTCTTATCGGGTTGGTTTTGTAAACGACACCCTGGGTTATG
>JBEGML010000215.1:0-4688 GCA_041183145.1 Bacteroidota bacterium
ATTCAGCAGTGTGCAGATTTTTCTTTCCTCCATGCTGTTGGGAGTATTTATCTTCAATTATCGTTGGGGAAGCAATCCTTTTCTTCTGCTGCGGGAACACCCCGAGTTCTCTAACCTGCCATTTACAAAAGTACCCGATTACCTGCGCACACTCGATGGCCGTGGTCTGAACCCCCTGCTAAGGAATTACTGGATGACCATTCACCCGCCAACATTATTTTTAGGTTTCGCCTCAACAATAGTTCCTTTCGCATACAGCATTGCAGCCCTATTGAAAAAAAGAACCAAAGAGTGGATTGAACCTGCACTTCCCTGGACATTCTTCTCGGTGATGATACTCGGAACAGGTATACTCATGGGAGGGGCCTGGGCTTATGAGGCTCTGAGCTTCGGCGGATTCTGGGCTTGGGATCCGGTTGAGAATGCATCGCTTGTACCATGGCTTACACTAGTTGCAGCAGCGCATCTCATGCTCATCTATAAAAGCAGAGGCAAATCATTGCTCACCGCAACCATACTGACTGTGCTCACCTTTATACTCATCCTTTATTCCACCTTTCTTACACGCTCAGGTATTCTTGGCAACACCTCCGTGCACGCGTTTACCGATCTGGGCATGTCAGGTCAGTTATTGCTGTTCCTGTTCTCCTATATACTGATATCAGCATGGCTCATCATCAAAGAACGCAAAATACTCCGCGATCCTGAAGGTGATGATCACAGTACATCAAGAGAATTCTGGATGTTTATTGCCTCCCTCACACTGCTGGTTTCAGCCTTTCAAATTTCATTCACGACTTCAATTCCAGTTGTGAATAAAATATTTAATCTTAATCTGGCACCTCCATCCAAACCCATACAACATTACAACTCCTGGCAAATCCCTTTTGCAATCGTTACTGCATTCCTTATGTCGGCAACCTTGTACCTGAAGTATAAAAAAACAAATCTGAAGCCGCTTGGAAAACAATTGATATTACCTGTGCTGCTAACACTAGTAGCGTCTGGAATTACCATTTGGTTATTGAACATGAACTCAGTATTCAATATCATACTTTTATGGTGTTCGTACTTTTCTTTTTTTGCTAATGCAAATTATCTGATAGCGGTTTTGAACGGCAGGATTTTTAAAGGTGGCGCCCCCATTGCACATGCAGGTTTTGCCCTTATACTCCTTGGAGCGCTCATCTCTGCAGGCCATTCAAAAGTGATTTCCAGGAACACCTCAGGATACGACATAACGCAACTGGGTAAAGACTTCAACAACTTTGATAATATTTTACTCATGCAAGGAGATACACTCCGAATGGGCGATTACTTCATCACCTTTAAAGGAAAAAGACAGGTAAAGGAAAATCACTACTTCGATATAGATTACCTGACCGAAGGTACAGACGGGAAAAAAATACCAGCCTTCACCCTATCCCCTCTTGTGCAAGAAAATCCAAAGATGGGAAATGCCGCAGAACCCGATACACGTCACTTCCTATGGAAAGATGTATACACTCATATTACCTATGCCAAACTGGAGCAAGCCAAACATGTGCATGACCGCAATGATGAATACCCGCATGTAAAAAGTCATAAAATAGCCGCCGGAGATACCATATTCGTTAATCAGGCTATGATTGTTTTTGAGGGTATAGACAAAAATGTAGATGCTGAAAAATACAAACTCAAACAGGGAGATCTGGCTGTAGCGGCCAGGCTAAGAATACTCACGGTGGCGCTTAACAGTCAGATTACAGCCTCCCCAGTGTTTATTATCAGAGGAAACAGCATCATACCCATAGAAGAAATTTCAGATAAAACAGGTATGAAGTTCAGATTCACAGGTATCGATCCAAACACCGGAAAAATCGATCTTGAAGTGGCACAAAAGGAGAACGAAGAAAGAGAATTTGTAATAATGAAAGCGATAATTTTTCCAATGATAAATTTATTGTGGACAGGTTGTATTCTCATGATGTTAGGCACAGGTATTGCGGTTTGGCAAAGATTTAAATCAGCCTCTACCCTTGCGGGATCATGAATACAAAGAGCGATTTACCGCCAGTATTTCTGCTGGGTGCCGGCAACCTCGCAAATGGAATTGCCAGCGGTTTGATGAATATCAGTTATCCAATCACAGGATGGTGGGCACGTAATCACTCAGAAATATCATTACCGAAAAATGCAGATTCAGATCTTTTGAAAAAATCTCTTCATGAGATACCTGAGAAAACCCAAATTATTATTCTCGCCGTTTCTGATTCAGCCATACAAAAACTCTCAGGACAAATTCCTGCCGGAGAATATCTCGTCTGTCATTGCTCAGGCTCAATGCACATAAACATATTGAGCGATCATAATGCCCGCGGAGTATTTTATCCGCTACAAACCTTTAGTAAAGGAAGAATGCCGGTATGGGATGAAATACCTGTATTCACAGAGACTACAAATGCAGAAATGCACAAACGTTTATCATTGCTAGCCTCCTCACTAAGCACAATATGCATTACCTGTAAATCTGAAACACGTTTAAAGGCACATCTTTCTGCCGTGATTAGTGCAAATTTTACCAATCACCTGCTTTACGAAAGCATGCGCATCATGCAGGATAATAAGTTAAATTTTCAATGGCTGCGTCCGCTTATGGAAGAGACCATTCGAAAAGCTTTTGATCTTGGAAACCCCTCCCTAAGCCAAACAGGTCCGGCAAAAAGAAACGATCTGGAGACTATACAAGAGCATCTGAAAGCCTTGGAAAAAAATACTGACCTCAAACAGATATATCAGCTTCTAACCAAGGCTATACAAACACAGAAAAAAACATGAACTCATGAACTTCAAAGAAAAACTACCGCACGTACGAATGCTCTGTTTCGATATAGACGGGGTGCTTACAGACGGTTCTGTTATTTGTTACGAGAATGGCAGTCAGGTGCGAACCATGAACATTAAAGACGGTTTCGCCCTTCAGTATGCAATAAAAAAAGGATTACTCATTGCAATTATTTCAGGTGGATTTTCTGAAGGAGCGAAAATGAGGTTGCAGAAGCTTGGAATAACACAAATACACATGAATGTTGAGGAGAAACTACCGCTACTTCAAAAACTGAGCATAGAAACCGGAATTCCCCCTGCAGAAGTTCTTTATATGGGAGATGACCTTCCAGACTTTCCATGCATGAGATGGGTGGGATTACCGGTATGTCCTTCCGACGCGGCACATGAGATCAGGGCTATATCAGATTACATAACAACAGCCCGGGGCGGTAAGGGAGCCGCCAGAGAGGTAATTGAACAGGTGATGAGGGCGCAACACAAATGGGCCGGTGAAGATGCTTACCTTTGGTAATTATGAATACTATATTAGCCTGGCTTAAACTAATCAGAGCGGGCAACCTTGCAATGATTCTTTTCACCATGTTTCTGGTGAGATATTTTATTATGGCACCGATGATTGAAGTGATGAACCTCAATCTTATGCTACCATTCAGTACTGCTCAATTTCTCCTGCTTTGCCTTTCTGTTATGCTTGTTTCGGCGGCAGGTTACATCATCAACGATTACTTTGATTATCATATCGATCATGTAAACCGGCCGTCTAATGTTGTAATAGGGCATGCAATATCACGAAGACAAGCCATGTTTGCACATTCCATCATGAACATTGCAGGAACAGGATTAGGATTTTATATAGCTTACAAAGCCGGCTTAGTAAGCCTTGGATTTATACATCTTTTCACCACCGGACTCCTATGGTTTTATTCAACTGATTTTAAAAAAAGACTCCTCACTGGCAATCTGATAGTTTCATTACTTACAGCGCTTGTTCCTTTGATACCAGCACTTTTTGAATTACCTCTGTTTATCAGTATCAATAAAGACCTTCTATCGGAACTTAATTTACAAATGACCTATGTGCTTAAATTCATTGCAGGCTTTTCAGTATTCGCTTTCCTTACAACCTTAATCAGGGAAATTACCAAAGACCTTGAAGATGCTGAAGGCGACGAAGAGTTCGGTTGTACCACTCTTCCAATTGCAGTGGGTGAAAAAAAATCCAGAATCATCATCGTTTTTCTTACCGTGTTGACATCAATTTGCCTCGCTTATGTGCAATATCTTCAGATTAATAGCGGAGATAAAGCCTCATTCATCTACTTAAGTCTGTTTATACAAATTCCTTTGGTCATTTTTATACTAAGAAACCTTAAGCACGGCAATCCAAACTACTATCATACCTCGAGCCGATTGCTGAAAGCAATCATGTTGGCGGGTATATCCTACTCATTTTTATATTCATGGTTAATTTTGAATAATTAAGCTATGCAGCATCTGCTCGATAAGAAATTTATTTTGGCCTCAGGCTCCCCAAGAAGAAAGCAACTACTTGAAAGTTTGGGGCTAAACTTTACAATAGTAGTTACAGATGTTGAAGAAAGCACCCCTGCTCACATGCAAAGAGAGGAAATTCCTCTTTTTTTAAGTCATAAAAAAGCAAGCTCAGTTCCGGATTATCTCGTCAGGGATAGTGTAGTCATCGCCGCTGATACTATCGTATGTATAGACGAAAGGGTGCTGAATAAACCGGAAAATAAAACTGAAGCTGTGAATATGCTTGAGACACTATCAGGAAGAACACACCAAGTTTACACCGGGGTAACGCTTCGTGATGAAACCAAGCTAAAAAGCTTCTATTC
>JBEGML010000216.1:0-6070 GCA_041183145.1 Bacteroidota bacterium
TTACTATTATGAGTTATTACAACAATACATGGGTTGAATTCAATCATAAATATGTATTTAATACTTTAGTTTACGTTTTTCTTTTTTTTATGTGGGTGGCCTGGGTTCGATTTCTTGAAAAGGATAAATCAACCGCGTCACCTGCGGACTGATTATTCAGAGATATTAATTTCTTCCTCCAGTTCCCAGTTGGCTCTGATTTCAAAGCTTTTATCGGGAAAGATTATTTTTTCAGGCTGAGTAAGTCTGTTCGGATTGCCCTCATCCCATAGTCCATTCTCGTTTTCATCCAATACTATTTTGATCTTGTATGTTGAGGGTTCAAGCATCGAAACATCCATTTTGGCTGGAAATTTACTGATTTGCTTTGCTTTCAATTTGCCGCTTTCATTTACTAATTCTATTATGCAATTATGTTGAGAAGATCCATTGATGGTAAGGTTTAAATTCCCGAAATCTTCTGCTGGTGCAAGGGCGCTTAGAAGGGTAACTGTGTCGTTTTTTTGGGAGAGAAAATCTTCTATGGCACCCGGTAGAAAAACGAACTTAAGTGAGGAGTCCTGATATTGTTGAGCAATTTCAGGAATGATTTTCCGTGGATCTTCAGAATCTAATTTCCATGTTGAAGAGATTCTTTCAGCACCTGCATAGGCCTGAACTAAATTATCTTTTAGCACGCTAATCGGATTTTCATGGGTAATATATACCTGTTGCGTACTTTTTCTTTTCCAGCTGCTTGACTTATTTGGAAAACAAATAGGATGAAGGTTAAATCGGCTTTTTCGGATTATATTTTCTTTACTCGTTTCTGCAGGTGATTTTTTGAATCTGATATTCAGGGTGTCGGGTGTGGGTTGTTTCTCATCGTAAATCACCATCAAAAGGCTATCCCGACGTTTGGTTAGATCCCAAATTTGTAGGGTGTCTTTTTGAAGACTCCAAGCAATAAACAAACTATCTTGCCTGCCAATGATGCTTTGGGTTTGTCCTAAATAGGGTCTATTAAAAACTCCCATAAAATAAGCCGGTTTGTTGCTTTCAGATTTTTTTAGGTACTGAGGCTGTGTCACTTTAAAAAAACGGAGTTTGAGACTTTCATTTTTGCTGGTATCAGTTGTAGAAATCAGTTCTGGTGCATAACCAATCCACTCGTCAGGTGGATCAAATCTGTTGTTTTTATTTTTATCTCCTATACTGACAGCAAGGAATTTGCCCGACGGCAGATAGTTCGCATTAAATCGCCCTGATTCGTCTACATCCGAAAAAAAATCAGGATCTGCTTTAAATAAAAACGAGTCGGCTTTTGTTTTCTCTTCTTTGTAAAGGAAAATGGAAATGTCTTTTTCGGGTTTTCCGCTTTGTGCATTCGTAGCCTCACCACTTATACTTAGGGAATCCAGGAAGTTTCCTGTTGAAAAAATATAATTAAAAGAGGCCATGCTGTTGCCCTCAGTGAAATCTGCTATGCTTCGACCAAATTCTATGTTATAGGTGGTGTTCGGTTTAAGGCTGTCTTTTAATTCAATTGTAAGCGATTTGCCTTTTATTTTATATTCAGGTGTTTGTTGTTGAGGAGGTGAAACGAGCCATGTTGAAGCATCCTTGACAACGATGTATTCATTAAAGTTTATCTCAATTTTGGAACTCCTTACTTTAATTGAGGCATTCTCCGGAATACAGCTACTAATAACGGGAGGTTCTGTATCTCTCGGTCCACCGGTTGGTGCCATAATCTGCGCGCAGCTTTGTATAACTATCCAAAGGAATACAACACAAATATTTTTAAAGAAGCCGTTAAAGTGATATTTTATCATCGATTTGTCTGAGTATAATATTCTGCAAAATTTCTGCACAATTACTTATTCCTCTTTGATGTTCTGGAGTGAAAAAATTTAGTTCAGTATGGTCAATATCCAAGACCAAGATGACATCATTATTTTTATTGAAAAGCGGAATCACCATTTCAGAGTTTGAATAGGTGCTGCATGCTATGTGGCCCTGAAATTCATGAACATTCTGCACCACAATACTTTTTTGTTCTTTCCAGCAATGCCCGCATACACCTTTCCCAAATTCAATTCTGGTACAGGCAACAGGTCCTTGAAACGGACCGAGAACCAGTTGTTGATTTTTTACCAGATAAAATCCTGTCCAATGGAAGTTCATTGATTGTTGCAACAAGGCTGCGAAATTGGCCATGTTTGCAATTATATCCGCTTCCGCTTCCAAAAGACTTCTGAGGGAGGCGCATAGAATTTTGTATTTTTCGGTAGTGTCAATCCCCGTGGGGAAGGAAAAATTCTCTGCCATTCTGCAAAGTTATTCCTTGATAGGCAGAAAACCCTATTTCGGCTAAATTCTGAGTCTATCTTTTATCCGCAAAGGCCAAGGTTGCTATTGATACCCTTAATCCATTTCCAATAAGAGTTGCTGCTGCAGCCTCCAGAGTAGCTCCTGTGGTAACCACATCATCAACAAGTATGACATGACTGCCTTTTCTGATCACATTTTGTTTGAAGGCGAAAATTCCATCTACGTTATCCCAGCGATCTATCCTCTTCTTTTTTGTCTGTGTAACGTTTGCTTTTTCTCTTGAAAGGGCATCCTTGAGAGCTATTATTCCCATGCCCTGTGCAATACCCTCAGAGAGAAAGTCACACTGGTTATAGCCTCTGATTTTTAATTTATCTGGGTGCAGGGGAATGGGTATCACCGCCTCGCAATCTTGTAAGGGCGTAGTCTTTTTTAAATCCTCACCGAATAATTTACCCAAGATCGCACCCAACTGGGGTTCGCCTCCATATTTTATGGCATGCATCAGTTTTTGTGTTCGATTCCCTCTCTTAAAGAACAAATAAGATGTTCCCATTTCAATCGGAATTCTTCCCCAGAAAACTCTTTCAATAGGATTGTCTCTTTTAAGGTGGAAGTTTGTTTTAGGAAGTGCACTGAGGCAGAGGTTACATAACTTTAGTTCATGATTGAAAAGGGGCCGTCTGCAAATGCTGCAAACCAGAGGAAACAGGAAATAGCTGAGACCGCCGGCAAACGTATTTAAGTTAAGTGTTTTTTTGATATTTATCGTAATCAATGGTCTTTTTTTTACAATGATATAACCATAGGCTGTCGTTTTCCAAAAAAAAATAATAAATCAATTTATCTACGCCTAAATACCCTAATTTTGACTCAAAATTATGTTTATGGAAAACAACAAAAATTCAGGCAACAGGATTTTCATCGTAATAAGCGGGGTACTGCTTCTTACCTCCATCTTTCTTGGCTGGCAACTATATCGCCAGAAAAATGATACCAGAACAGTAATTGTTGAGAAAGAGAAGATCCAGAATGATTATAGTTCAGTCAAGTCGGAACTCGAGGAGGTTACTAAAGCCTACGACGAACTCACGACTGATAACAAGCAATTACAATCTGAACTTGATGCCAGGAGAGAGGAACTGGAGGATTTGTCTGTTCAGCTTGAAAAATATAAGGGGGATGCTTCTAAAGTAATTAAATTAAAAAAGGAGCTTGAAACCATTAGGGCTTTGATTAAATCTTATCTCAAGGATATTGATTCTCTTCAGATCGCAAATCAAGGTTTACAAGATGAAAATACCCGTGTAAAAGGAGATTTAAAATCTGAACAAAACAAGTCCCAGCAATTGAGCAATGAGAAGAAGGCCTTGTCTGATAAGGTTGAATTGGGGGCTCAATTGAAAGCATACAATCTATTTGCAGATGCTGTTCGTATTAAAGGTGGTGATAAGGAAATTACTACTGCAAAGGCAAAACGAGCCGATCGCATCAGAGCATGTTTTACTCTCAGTGAAAATAAAATTGCCCGTGCTGGAAGTAAAATGTTGTTCATGAAGGTAACCGATCCCGGAGGTCAGGTGCTGGTTACCTCTACCGATGAAGGAAACACCTTCAACAACAATGGAGAAAAGCAATACTATAGTAGTAAAAAGGAAGTGAATTATGAAAATGAATCTGTTGAGATGTGTCTTTCGTTCACCAAAAAGGATAGTGATGATTTCAAGTCAGGAAAATATAAAGTAGAGGTATTTTGCGATGCCACTCAGATTGGAAATACAACTTTCGAATTGAAGTAGGTAGTTTCCAATTGTGTGAAGTGCGATAGATAAGGCCGGGCCTCTGATATGGCTAAATACAAACTAAGGCAATTTGCCGAGCTTGAAACATTTTCAAATGTTGTTCATCAGGTTCAACAAGATGAGCATGTGCCTGACCATAACATCAAGGGCAGGTGGAGATCTGATTTTTTTCTCCGTGAAGGGCTCCTTACTCTGGAGTTGGGCTGTGGAAAAGGAGAGTATACACTAGCACTAGCAGAAAATTCGCCTGACAGATTGTTTATCGGAGTTGATTTAAAGGGTAACAGACTTTGGCGGGGAGCCTTGACGGCAAATCAACAAAGACTGCTTAATGCCGGTTTTCTCAGGTGTAAAATTGAAAACCTCAAAAGTGTTTTTGCGCCTTCAGAAATTGATGAGATTTGGATAACCTTTCCTGATCCTCAGCCCGGATTGAAAAGAGAAAAAAAGCGGCTTACCGGTGTGAATTTTCTTGAAATGTATCGGGAGATACTTAAACCGGGTGGACTTATACATCTAAAGACCGATTCAAAAGAGTTTTACTCCTTTTCAAAGCAAATGGCAAGTGAACACGGCATAATTAGCTATTGTTCCGAAGATTTATATCATGAAATTACAGATCTGAACAACGAAGAATACCGCTTGTTAACGGGGGTAAAGACTTTTTACGAAAAAAAATTTCTGGCACAAGGCATGCCAATCTGCTATCTGAGGTTTAGTTTGGTATAGCCGTCAATTTCCATACTCATTTTCTATGAGTCTCCATTTTATTTCAACAAGTCTTTGTTGTTTGTGTGGCTCACGCTGCTCTCTAGAATATTTTGTGAAGTATTGATGTTTTTCGAGAAAAGAAACCTGTATTTCATCCCAATGCCGGTCTCCTCTTACAATACCACGCGCCATGAGTTCCATTTTTAGGTTGTTTGAAATCTCATGGAAATCATCACGACCCAGATAATCTAGATCTGCATCGCACATTATTTCTTCCAAATGTGTTTTTGGGCTCTGAGGGATCTCGGTGGCCATGATGAGCGCAGAGATAATCTCTATCTGTTTTTCGTTGTATCCGAACTGAGGGAGGTTTTGTGCGGCAAGTGCTACCCCTATAGGTTCATTTTTTGAATAGGTGGTTGTAAATCCGGCATCGTGAAATAAGGCAGCGGTCTTGAGTAGAAATAAATCTTCTCCTTCCACTCCCTCATGAAAAGCAATCCGTTCAGCTGCACTTGCAACATCAAGAGTATGATGCAAGCCATGATAGAATAAATCAGACGGCAGATTATCTCTGAGTAGTTTAATGATATGCTGTTCAGATTTTTTATAGTTGAATTTCTCAACGAGAATAAGATTTAATCTGCGGAAAAATTCTTCATTAGGAACGATACCCTCTGTATCAGCAGATAATTCTGGTTTTATCCGCTCCACAAAGTACATATCTATTTCTCCCTTATTTTTTGCTTTTACCTTACCCCTTCTTTGGCAGATGAAGAATTCTTTAACGTATTCGTAGGTGCGGTTTGAGATATTTACTTTGCCTTCCTCTCCCGTGCCCTCCAGCCTTGCAGCAATGTTCACGGTGTCTCCCCATATATCGTAGGCAAATCTTTTTTTGCCAATTACTCCTGCGATTAATTCACCGGTGTTTATTCCAATTCTAAGATACCAGCGGGCATCTTCGGGTGTATTTTCTTGCGCATCCTTAACCATCTTCTGAATTTTTAAGCCAGCCAGCACCGCATCAACAGGATTACTCTTGTTACGTATTGGTACACCGCCAACACACATATAACTATCACCTATAGTTTTTATTTTCTCCAGATTTGATTTTTCAATAATCTCATCGAATTTCCCGAAAAAGAAATCTAGTTTTTCGACGAGTTCTTTAGGCCGCATTTTCTCAGCAAAATACGTGAATCCGCTGAAGTCGGTAAACATGACTGTGGCAAGACTATAGC
>JBEGML010000217.1:0-3185 GCA_041183145.1 Bacteroidota bacterium
ACCATATCCGGCTTCAACCGAGAGGTAAAATTTTGAGATGTTAATCGTACCCTTTGCCGATAGGTACATGGCTAAAACCGGGTTGACGGCCCTTGTGGGCATGTTGTATCGGGAAATAAAGATAGTGTCGCTTTGTGTGTTGGGTTTGTTTACCGAATGCTGCTGATAACTGATACCCATACCGTAGCCACATTTAAACCAGGGTGTGGCATTGTAGAGTTCACCGTATGTAGCTATATATGTACCCCAGTAATGGTAAGCAGAACCGGGCGATTTGGCCCGCTGAAAAAATCCTGCTTGGTAAAGAAAATTATTTCTATCACCAGTTGAAAAATTCAGGCCATAGTCGGGGACAACATCGACCTCAGGTAGGCCATATACGGCCATTAAATTGCTCAGAACTTTAATGTCAACCAGGTGATACCCGGCATTGAAGCCTGCACTGAACAGAGGTCTGGGATTTCTGCTGTTGTTAATCTGTGGTATCAAATTATCAGGTAACTCAATTTTAGCAGCTGTATTGCCGCCCAAAACAAGCATATAGTTGAAAGGCAGTGAAGCATTATCTTTATCGCTTAAAGACAGTGATGCAGATGTGGCGGGTGCCCCTGATCGAATATTCCGTATGGCAGATTTAATTTCCTGAGGTTCGTCTTCTGCGTCGGCAAACTCGTTGTAATACACCCCTATATTAAAAAACTGAGAGCCAACAGTTCCGTCTTCACTGAGTTTACTGCATACCGGAGAAAAATTGTACAATTGACATGGCCCCTGCAACCAGGTTTTGGAAGCGAAGCAGCGTCCGATTAACGCCACAAATCGTTCTTTGGGAAAAGTAAGCATTGTTTTCTTGATGTTTTCGCTTACCTGCTGAACCCTGTAAGGATCTTCCATGGCTGTTTTTTGGAGGGATTCATAATAAATGGCTGCTTTAAGAGCGCGCACCATCGCCTCCATTCTGAACCATTCATCATCACCAAGCCAGTTTTGATAAAAAGTCTGTAAGGTGTCGAAACTTCTGCTGAAATCATCCAATGTATTGTTTACCTGAAATTCGCCTTCACTATTGTATTTGATGTTGAGCGTATCTTTTTTTATTTGCTGATAACGCACGGCTCCTTGTAGCGCCTCAATAGGAATACGAAGCCTGTCGGGGGGGATTTTATCATTCAATAGGTTGTATATACCCAAAGCAGGAACCATTATCTCGTTTTCTGCATCAATTCCCACAACCCGTATTTTCAGACTGTCAGGAACACCCTCATTTAGTATGTTGAGCCGCTTGTATAGGAGAATATCCTGCGGTTCCATAATTAAATTAAGATCTTTCAAAACCGAAAAATCATTTTGAGAAACGAAACGGTTCAGCCATTCGCCGCAAATGGGAGATACGGGTGCCAGGATGTATCTATAGCCTGCCTTACTTCTTGCATAAGAAGCAAATTTTATGCTGATGGTACGTGTTATTTCAGGATAGTAGCGGTTTACACCCAACACCATAAGCCGCTTGTTTTGTAAGACAGAATCCAGAATCTGCATTCCCTTAAAGTCCTTAGAGTCACTAAGATTAATAAATTGCCTGCCCGACTGTCCCATTAGCGGGGAAATACCTGCTGTCAGCAATATTATAAGCCCGCCTTTTATCTTCATGCTGCCAAGTTACAATGTTAAAAGGAATTGTCGGATAATTCGAGGTATCTAAAACATGAAATAAGATGGTCATTCACCATTCCGGTGGCCTGCATGTGTGCATATACCACAGTACTTCCCATAAATGAAAACCCGTGTGATTTCAGTTCCCGGCTGATACGGTCGCTCAGAGTCGTTTTTGCCGGCAACTCATGCAATGATGAAAATTTGTTTATGATTGTTTTTCCGTCGGTAAACCGCCACAAAAATGTTCCCAGTGAGTTTCCTGATTCCTGCATTTTTAAAAAGCAGCGCGCATTGTTTACGGATGCTCTTATTTTGGCAAAGTTTCGGATTATACCCGTATTCTGCATGAGCACTGCCATATCAGACTCATTCATGGCAGCCATTTTAACCGGGTCGAAATTTAAAAAAGCTGTTTTGAAGGCTTCACGTTTTCTCAATACGGTAATCCAGCTTAAACCGGCCTGAAAGGTTTCCAGAATTAATGTTTCAAACAATTTTTGGTCATCAGTAACAGGCACACCCCATTCTGTGTCGTGATAATGGCAATACAACTCATCATTACCGCACCAACCACAACGAATAGGTACCATCTAAACGATATTCAAAACCTGTTCTTTTATCTGCTCCAGTTTTTCCTTCATCAACACTACGGCTTGTTGCATAGGGAAGTGGTTGCTTTTTACTCCCATGGTGTTCATCTCTCTGCCCATTTCCTGAGAAATGAAGTTGAGTTTGCGGCCCAGAGGCTCCTTTTTTAGGCATTCATCAAAATAATCAAGGTGTTGTTTCAGGCGCTGTTTTTCTTCGGCAATATCCCATTTTTCCATGTACAGAAGTATTTCCTGTTCCAGTCGGCTGGGATCTGCAATATTGTCGCGGACATGTTCTGCTACCGAATTGTTGATTTTGTTTCTCAGATTTTGCCTGCGCGGCTCTTCTTCTGATTCAACCACATTCAGTTGTTTTCTGATTTCTGACGAAGCACCGGATAGTTTTTCAAGAATGGCTTTTCCCTCAAGTTTTCGGAATTCTATGAGTTTTTCCAATGCTTTACCTGCGGTTTGAAGTATGCACTCCTTGGCTTCATCTGTTATTGTTTTTTCAGCATTACCAACTACATCCGGCATGCGTATAATCTGATGGAAAGGGTCTCTGAAATCCAGATTCAGTGAATTACTCAGGCTGTTGAGCTTGTCAAGGTAAGTTTTTGCCAAGGGTTCGTTAATACTTATTTCAGGAGCATTCTCATCTCCGGTGAATTCAATATTGAATATCATCGTTGCCGATCCTCGTTCTAGTTTTTCCTGCATCATTTTGCGAAGTGCAGCGTCCAGTTCATTGAGAAACCGGGGAAGTCGGATATCGAGATCCAGATAACGTCCGTTGAGGGATTTTACTTCACACACAACCTTTATACCGGCTTCGGAAGACTCCGCCCTGCCAAATCCGGTCATACTTTGTATAGCAATGTTTTCCAATGATGCGAATATACAGCAAGCGGCTCAGTGGTATTACAAACCATAAAAGAT